>JASFVS010000164.1:0-6994 GCA_050049715.1 Phycisphaerales bacterium | reverse complement strand
GCGATTCTTACGGACTGGGTCCCGCTGTCGGATATTATGGTTCCGAGTGCCGAAGAGTTGTTTTACTTCCTTTACAAAGACGACTTTCTTGCAAAAAAGGCAAAGCTTGGAGCTAAAGAAGGTGTCCTTGACCACATGACTGTAAAAGAGATTTCCACCTTAGGAAATGATTTAATAGAAATGGGTTCGGCAATCGCTATGGTCAAATGCGGCCACAGAGGTTTATATGTTCGAACCGCCGGCCCTGACCGGCTTGAAAAGTTAGGCGCCGCCAAATGTGCCGACCCTGAAAACTGGGCTAATCGCGAGCTTTGGTTCCCTGTTTATGAAGAAGAAAAATTTGTCGGTGCGCTCGGTTCAGGCGATTCGGCGATTGCAGGATTCCTCTCCGCGTTTGTCTGGGGCCATACTATTGAATCCTGCCTGAGATATGCAAATGCCGCCGGGAGCATGAACGTTACTGTCCCGGATGGACTTACATGGAATAAAGGTTTTGATGATTTAACGAAACGTATTGAAGCGGGGTGGAAAACAAAGGATTTGAAAATCGACGAAGATGGATGGAAATATGAACGTGATTTCTGGGTGGGACCTGATAACAGTGGTAAATGGGAATCATAAAAGGGCATAATACAGGAGATAAAAATGTCGAAAGTAAGTGCAAAAGCGAGAGATACATTTATAAAAAGAAAATTGGCAAAAATGAGTTTAGAGGAAAAGGTCGGCCAGTTATTAACATTTACCTGGCGAGGTACAATACCGACTCCAAGCGGAATCGAACAAATCACAAAATTGCAGTGCGGCGGCCTTTGCCTGGAACCGTATGCGCTTGAGACTTGTAAAAATCTATACTGGGGCAATTCCCAGATAGATAAGAATTTCAAAAAGCCAAAAGATTATTTCACCATAGCGAATACTTATTTCGCCGGCAAAACTTTCGGAATCAGCATAACACCGGGAGATTACACCGAGGCCTTAAACAAAATGCAAAAGATTGCCATAAGCAGGCCATCCGGCATTCCTCTTCATATGACCATTGATATGGAAGGAGATTTCAAGAACGATTATATGGCTGGTGGTATCAGGCAGTTTCCGTCCCAGATGGGCCTGGCTGCTATAGGTGACCCTAAGCTGACTTACAAAGTCGCCAACACACTCGCCAGGATATGCAGTAATATGGGCGTGACCCAGTTTTACCATCCGGTTTGCGACTGCAACACGAACCCGAAAAATCCGGAAATCGGCGTCAGGTCGTTCAGTGACGACCCCGAAGTCTGTGCTGCTCACGTGGCCGCGGTCGTTAAAGGGTATCAGGACGCTAACATAGCCGCTACCGGTAAACATTATCCGGGCCGCGGCTCTTCGGGCACCGATGCACACGATGTTCTCGAAATACTGAAGCTCAGCAAAAAGAGAATGCAGGATGTGGACCTGGTTCCGTTCAAGTCTGCAATAGATGCCGGATGTATGGCGATTATGACAGGCCATTCGGTTTATCCTGCGTACGATGCCAAATATCCCACAACGTTGTCTGAAATACTGCTTACCGGATTGTTGAAAGGCGAATTGGGATTCGATGGTGTTATTGTTTCCGACGCAATCGGTATGGCCGCCATCCTTAAAAAATGGCCGTTGCCAAAGGCGTGCGCGATGGCAATAAAGGCTGGTTGCGATACGATATTACTCAAGGCCGATGACGAATCGAGGTCACAATGTTTCTTTGGTATCAAACAGGCTGTTGAAAAAGGCGAACTGTCCGAAGAGAGAGTTAACGATGCTGTGGCACGACTGTTGAAGATGAAATACGACCAGGGATTGTTTAAAACCGCCGGTAAGAATGACCCGAAGAAAGCCCAGAACTATGCTATGAGTAAACCGGTTGTTGATTTTAGCTGGAATGTTGCCAAAAAGGCCCTGCTTGTAATGCGCGACAATAAAAAAATAATGCCCTTAACCAATAAGAAGAAAATTCTCGTTATTGAACAGCGTATTCCATACGAGTTCGTCGGAAAAGACCCTTATATGCACACACATATGTTCTGCGAACGAATGACCGAGCATTCGACAAATTTAATCCTCGCCGATACGGAGTTCTCTGCCTTCGATGATGAGATTAAAGAGTGCCTCAAACTTGCCAGGCAGGCGGATTTGGTGGTTATGACTAACTATTACGCTCGAATTGTCAAAACAGGCAACAATCAGCTGCTTGCCAGAAAACTCAAGCAGGCCGGGAAAAAAGTTGTTGTAGTGACTAATAGTCCTTACATAGAAGGCACCACAAAAGAGGCGGATGTGGTAATCTGTAATTTCAGCGGCACACCGGATTCGATAAGGGCCTCTGTGGATCTACTCTTTGGCAAGATCAAACCGCGATCTGCGACCAAATGCCCGGTGAAGCTCAATGCTAAAAAAGCGGCCCCTGCCAAAAAGCTAAAAGCGCCGAAGAAGAAACACTCTTTAAGTTTGTCGTATTGTTAGAAGAATTTAGCTTGGGATGAATGGTTAATATTTGATTATAGATAAAAGACAGAATGTATAAGAAGGAAATATTAAATGCCGAAATCTCCTAACTTAAAGATAAGCGATGTTTTTACAATTTCAGGAAAACAAATCTCCGACATTTATGATGTTAATAAAATGACGGTTCATTTTCAGGGAATGTCCAAGACCCTCCAGTTCCCTCACACTATTGCCCTTCAGGGCGCTCCGACCTGTTCGATAGGCATATCTCCCGATGGTTTATACAATAGATTGAATAATGCAGGCCGGCTGATTTTATTAAATCAAAACGCAATTCAGTTTGCCTCTGCGCCGTTTGTCCGCATCGGTGATAAATGTACCATGCTCACCAGAAGAGACCCACAGGTTGTGGAAGGTCCTGACGATGTACCTGCTTTGAGAAATTATTATCATCCCTCATTACCTGAAAAGAACATGTCAATTTCTATTGCTACGCCTTTGTTGGAAGTGGCGTATAAATTGGGTCAGGTTCAAGTGACAAGAAGAGTGATTTCTCCTTTCCTGTCCGGCAATGCTCAGTCCCTTATGCCGATTGGCGTGGAAGAGTACGAGGTAAAGAACGCTTCGAATAAAACTCAGGAAATTACCTTGGTAATACCCAGGCCGTCTCTCGTAAATCTTCAGGAGAAGGAATTAAAGCCTACCGACCAGGACACGGTTTATGTATGCTCAGCACCGGTTAAAGGCCATGTGCATGAAGATTTTAAACGCCCGTCTATAAGAGGGGTGGTCATGGCAAGTAAGGAAAGCCGGGACAGGATGGTCATAGCTGTACCGAAAATGAAAGGCGTGCAAATAGATACCCAGCCTTATTTTTGCTTGAACAGACTCAAACAGGATTTATTGTTAAATGCCGATGGCAGCTTTTACGAAAAGAGGGATCCTATACTAAATCAGGATTATGGAGCGGCCATCAGCCTTACTATTAAACTAAGACCCAAAGCAACTAAAACAATACCGGTTGCTATAGCATTAGACTTTCCGCAACAGCGGTTCATCGACGGGAAAAAGTTTGAACGTAAATATGCTAAGAGCTTCAAGAATAAAAAAACCAGAGCCGTTGATATGGTGAAAGTTGCTTTGGATAATTATCCTAAATGGTTTAATAGAACAATAACCATTCAGGGCCGAATATTTGACCTTATACGAAAAAGCCCCTCCTATAAAAATGACAGACCCGGCGCATTGAGACTTCTCAGGCTGATTTTGAACGAATTTAGTTTTCCGTTATCGAACGCCGCGGTATGGGTTGAAGACAAAAAAGGTAACGATACCGCAAGGTTCCTTGAATGTTTCGATTACGCTTATATAAATCCTTCGGATGTCGATTGGTATTCGATGGTAATGCTTGTACTCTTTCCTAATATTGAAGAAGAGCTTTGCCAGAGTTTCATAAACTCGATTCAAGCCGAAGACCTCAGGGACAGGTATTATCATCTCCACGCGTCTTTTACTGAAGCCCGGCAGCATTTCGAAGACTATCCCGAAGAATACGAGGGCGTATCGCTGACCCAAATAAGGGATACTTTCAAGATCAAGGGCAGTGTCGCGCACGATTTGGGCGCTTTGCCGAAAGGTCATGCTTTGCGTAACGTTAGTGATTACGCCTGGTACAACAATAACTACTGGGTTGACCTTTTCCCCAAGCTGGCAACAAGAGTGCTTCGCAATGTCAAATTCACCGGCAATACCGATTTCCTTAAAAAGAACTGGAAGACGCTTAAATTCGGCTTCGATTTTCTTGAAACATACGATATTGACGGAGATGGCGTGCCCGAAGGTTATCCCAACGAAGTTAAAAATACTTTTGATAATCTGACTCTTTTCGGCATAGATGCCTACGATGTGACCATTTTCATGGCCGGCTGTAAAGCTATGATTATTATGGCCGAGATGATGAAAGATAAAGTCGCTAAAGAACAATACGAAAAGTGTTTTGAAAATGCCTCTGAGATTTTTGATAAATTATGGGCCGACATTAAAAACCGCCGCGGCAAAAGATTGCAATATTATGTCACCTGCTATGACCCGAACACAGGAAAGAAAAACACAGATGTCTGGACTAATCAGTTGGATGCTTTGTGGGCATTGATAGCAATGGGCGAAGAGCCTTTTATATCTGACGACAGGGCCAAAAAAATCCTCAAGACAATCTATAACAATAACAAGACCTACATGGGCTGGGCCATGTGCCGGACAAAGGATGGAGGCCAGGTAGAATCGGAACAGGGACAGGATGTATATACGACCTCCAATTATGTTTTCGCCCAGCTTCTCGATTATTACGGCCTGACCAAAGAAAGCAAACAGGTATATAAGGCAATGGATAAGGTCATCTTCAAGTATGCCAATTCGTTAATATCCCCGGACAATCTCAGAGCCGAATTGGAACAGGAAGCGGGAGAGTCGGCCCCCGGCCCTCATTATATCGTAGCCGCTTACCCTCGGCCCGGCGCAGTATTAACTCAAATAGCGATACAATTTGTAAAAGAGCTTCAAAAGAAAACAGGTGCTACAAAAATAGACTCCAAACAGTTGAAATCTTTTGTGACTGCTTTAATGAAATAGACATCGTAACGCGACCAGTAAAAGAGTCAGAGGGCTTATATCTCAATCGATATAAGCCCTTGTTTTTTGAACAAATTTACTATATCGACTATGTTTGATTCTGGCTACGAATTAACCGGTTGGCTGTTGGCAGGATAAGGATTGAAAAGCGTGAGTTTTCCATTTTTGTTAGATCTCCACGAATTTATCGGAACTTCCACTTTTTTCAGCCACTTCACAATTGTCTATATTGCCTAATTTCCGCAATTTAATGCCATCGCTCTCGTTTTTGCTACAATAGTTCGGATAATGTGCAAAATCTTCTTGGTTTTTAGACATTTTTAGTGTAAAATAAGGTTTGAACCCTGTTTTAGGTTTCATAAAGGGTAATTTGTGTCGATTTCTGATGAGGGCCATAAGATGAAAAGTTCTGTTTATGGTATATTGTCAATCTCTTTCCTGCTAACTTGCATCTGTTTCGCTGCACCCGAACCGGCTATCATTCCCGCTCCGGGCCAGTGGACTGTGGATGTTGAATTTACTCATCCCCAGCAAATTACTGTACCTGTTGGTAACAATAGAGCACCACAGCGGTTCTGGTACACAATTCTAACGCTTACTAATAATACAGGTGGTGATATTGGATTTTATCCTAAGTGTGAGCTAATGACAGACACATTTCAAATCACACCTGCGGGCAGATTTGTTACCCCGGTAGTCTTTCAGTTAATAAACAGGCGCCATCAAAGCAGATACCCATTTCTTGAGCCTTTGAACAAGGCCGGTAACAGGATATTACAGGGTGAGGATAATACGAAAGATATCGCCGTTATATGGCCGGATTTTGACGCGCAAGCTAAGGATATTAAAATATTTATAGCCGGCCTGAGCAATGAGACGATAGCCGTTGATCATCCTATGTCGAAGGAACGGGATGGAAGGCCGGTAAAGGTCTTCCTGCGAAAAACACTCGAATTGAGTTATAACTTCAAAGGCGATCCTTCTATAAGAACTAATGCTCAATTAACCTTCAAAGGAAAACGCTGGATTATGAGATAAGTGTTAAAACCTTATCCTTATTACACTTCCAGTTACACTTCTATTGATTCCATTTGTATTCCAGGTATTTTTTCATGTTTCTTTCTAAAAATCTAATTAATGCATGTAGAATAGGGCAAAATAGGCAATTTGTAAACATTGCCGGATTGTTTCTTTGTAAATACCCCTTTTTCTGAGTCCGAAAATTATTCATTTTTCAATATTGAAAGAAAAATAAAAAATTAACTTGACAAATTAAAACGCTTGTTTAAAACTGTCGTATAAAACAGCTGTTTATATTCTGCTAAGGTAATTTCTATGACTCGTGAAAATAATGGCAATAATAAAGGCGTTCGTGACAGATTGCTTGATGCCGCTGAGGAGCTTTTTTGTGAGAAAGGATTTGAAGGTACGAGTGTTCGGGATATTGCTGCCTCTGCCGACTGCAATATAGCATCGGTTAATTATTATTTTGGCCGGAAAGAAAATCTCTACTTTGAGATGTTTAGGCGGCATATGGGCAGACTTATCAATAAACAAATTGAAAACATGCGTGCGATAATGCAGTCTGACAATCCTACGCTGGAGCAATTACTTAGATCTCTGGTTGAAGCAGCCCTGCAACCCTTGCAAATCGGTAGTGATGAAAGACCTTTGGTAAAAATGATGGTTCGTGAAATACTGGATCCTCATTTGAAAATGGAAATAGTTATTGATAAGGCAATTAGCAACTTCATAACGGAATGGCAAAAGTCTATTGCTAAATTATGCCCGGGACTTAAACCGGAAAATGGTTTGTTGTGTGTTTACTCTCTTGATGGACTCCTTATGCATGCTCTTTTATTTTCGGAGCACTACTACAAGCATTACCCGGACATGCAGATGGATG
>JASFVS010000163.1:0-6996 GCA_050049715.1 Phycisphaerales bacterium | reverse complement strand
TTTCACCATCCACTTCATTCACTTCGTTCATTCAGTGGCTGCCACACGTCGAATGGAATTAAGTATGGTGTCCTCAGAATTAACCTAAGGTATTAGCCCAAGATCAAATCCACGGAAGCTGGGGGTCAATAAATTTTAATTTGAACTGGGGTTATGCCTCAAAAATCCACCGACGCAGGAGATGCATTCCACTATCCCGCTCCTTCAGTTCCGCAAGGAAGCGGCGAAAGCCGTCCTTCTGCTCATATCGAGGGATACTATGCAGCTTGTCCGGGTTGCTGGGAAGGCCATAATCTTCCGGTCGAATTCCCGATGATTCGGCTCTCTGGATGAGCCAGTCCTCCAGCTTAGGACAAACCATGACAAGTCTTTGGCCGCCGCTGCCCTGGCGAGCCAAAAGACGAAGCCCTTCAGCAAACTCCGCCTGCCGGTAGCTTGCCTTCAAATCGGGGTGCTGAATACTGGCGGGGTCTTCGTCTACAATACCGACAGCTCCAGGCAGATTTCTCAGACGGTTAATTAACTTGTCCTTGCCTCCAAAATGAAGCAATTGTTTCTTCGGAACTTCAAGATTTTTGAGAACTACCTCATCGGCGTTGCACTCAACCAGGACCTTCATTATCCCTCCTCAATGAAACGATCCATGTTGAAGAAGGGATCCGCCTCCATCAACTCCGCGACCTGGTTCGGCATCAAGGGCTTGACCCGTGTCTGGAAGTCCTTGAAGTAAGTGATAAAGACCTGGACATCCTTCTTACGGGTCTTCTCGATGATGGCCGATAGCAGATATGGATTGTGCGTGGCAATGAAGAACTGGTTGGTCTTGTCCAGGGCAATCCGCTCACCGAGATACTTGGTATAGTACGGAAAGGCATTGGATTCCGGCTCCTCGAAGACAAGTACGGAATCCTTGTTGGAGGCGATGGCAACCGTGTAAAAGATGATACGACGGAGAGTATCCGAGGCTAGGACATAAGGATAGCTGAAGACTAGGTCGTCTGTTTGTTTTTGAAGTTCAAAGATTTTTTCCTGAGGTTTTAGAACCAGCCTCAATCCATATTTTCGGAAAAATTCCTTCATAGTCTCGCGGAGATTCTCTGAACCGAAGACGACAGAAAAAAGGTTGCTCCCGTCCGGCGGCTTAAGGGCACCCGGAGTGCCGTCAGTGTGCTTCGGTAAATTTCTGAAGCGAAAGAACTTGATGTCTCTGGTATGTCCAAAAGCTGTCGCGATTAGGCGATGCCCGCGGTCGTCCATTTTTCTGATGGCACTGTTGCCCTCCCATTTCCGGACCTCATAGTGATCGGTATTGAAAGTGACGCGGATACCAGTAGGATCAATTTTCTTCGTAGAAATCCTGATTTCCACGGATTGATCAGCGACTAATCCATCGTAGAATAGATATTGCATCAACTCAAAGCGAACATAATTCCTAAGAGGTTCTTGTCCCGACTGACCACACCAAGATAATAGTGCCAGCGCCTCCAGGATGTTGGACTTGCCTGTGTTGGGCTCGCCTATGAAAAGGTTCACCTTCTTACACTCGATATCCAACTGGCGAACCGATTTGAAGTTTGATACGCTTAGCTTTGTAATCATAACAACATTTCCAATTGGGTCTTCATGAAACGTTGACTATTGAGTAATTTTTCCACTGATAATAACAATTATAGCAAAGGCGTTATGAGAACCAAGAGAAAAAGCAGGGGGCATTTTACTTATTTCTTTCTTTCACTGATGTCATTTTGTCTCTCGCACAGAAATAATGGTGCGAAAAATCGCACCCTACAAGAGAGATTAAAAATCAAAATTCAAAAAGGTTTTGGATACTTGATGCTAGATACTCGATTCTGGACGCCTGATAACGAAATTTCGAGGCCAGACCCATTCGACTCCTTCGACTTCGCTCAGGACAGGTCCGTACCTTGGGCACAAGCTCAGGGTGACAGACAGAATTGGTGTGCAGAGCACAGCCTGCGATAGAAGCGGCTAAAACCGATATAGTATAGACAATAAATACCCGCGTTCATACCGCGGCAGTGGTCGCGTCACTGTACCGCCAACCTCGTACTCCTCGTCCAACAGATTAATAATCTTAAACTGCAGCTCACAATTCTTCCTCTTGTACGTAGCCGCAAAATCAAGATGCGTCCACGGTGCAATTGTCGTATCGCCCGTTACCGAATCGCTCGTCTGCACCTGCGAATATGAACGGCCCCACAGAGAGAGAATCATATCCTTCCACGGCTCATACCTCAATCCATATCGGAACACATGCCGCGGCACGTTCTTGATTTTGCCGTCCTGGGTGAACTGCTCATCACTCTTGCCGGTGTCGTCCACCAAACTATACGACCCGAAAGTCCGCCATTTTTTAGTTACATCAACTTTAAATCCGACTTCCGTCCCCCAGTATTGGCTGCGTCCCATGTTCGTATAAATCTGCTTGCCCGCCTGCGTGACCGGCGTAATAATTCCATCGATGTTATGTATAAATAAATCCATCCATCCGGACACATTATCCTTTTGGTACTGAACAATAAAATCGCCGCTTTGCAGCTCCTCAGGCTCAAGACCGGAATTCGAAACAAATGCAAAATAGTTCGGATTCAACTTCGTATGCTCCCACTGCGGTGACAAATAAGATTCCCCATACAGCGCCTTAACCATCCAGTTGTCATTCACCTTATAAACCGCTCCAATCCGTGAGGTCAGTTTCGAATCAGCCTGTTCATCGAAATCATCGAATCTCACTCCCGCCGTAATATCCAGCTTCTCAGTCGGATGCCACGAAGCCTGCGCAAACGCCCCGATAATCGGCCATGTTGACTCTTCGCTTCGCTCCGGGATTTTCTGTACTGTCGTGCCGTTCTGAATCACAAGCCCCTCGGACTGCGTGAAATCGGCGTACAGAAAATCTATACCCAGCATAGCATCCAGCTTCTCGGAAAACTTACGGTCGATATACGATTTTAACTGCCAGTGCTCTTCTATGGAATTCTGCCCGCTTCGCGATCCAAGCGGCGGCAGGCGGTTTGCTCCGTACTGACTGATCCATGACTGCTCTCGCAGGTGAATCCTGTGGTAACTCGGATTAATCACCAGCTTCGTATCTTCATTAATCTGCCGCTCCGTCTTGACATCGACGAAGAAATCATCCTGCTGATACACGGCGGGCCAGCCGGTGTCCTCTTCCTGCTCGAAAATATAAAAGCTGCCATTTGGTACGCGGGGCGTCGCACGGGAGGCATGTCCCCGGCGAATAGTGACATCGAACTCTTTATACTGAAGCGAAAGTAGTCCGCTCCAGTTTTCCGGGTAACGGTTCCAGTAAATTTTACCCGGTGCCTGGGTTTGTCCGCCCGGTACGACATCCAGATACGCCGGCTGAGAAATCTCGTCACCTTTACCGTCGAGATATGTGAAATTAGCGAAGATTTTTACTTCATCACTCACCTCTCCGTATGTAATGCTGTGCTCATCGTGGAAACTACCGAACCTGCTGTGTAAAGAAACGCCTTCGGCATCAGCCCCTTCCTTGGTTATAATATTCACCACACCGATAACGGCTCCTGTGCCGTATAAAACCGATCCAGGCCCCATGACAAATTCGATTCGCTCCACCGCATCCATCCCGATATACTGGTCGGTATTGTAACGGCCCAGGCTCAGACTATTCATCCGGTGGCCGTTAATCATAATCAGGATTTTGTTGGTAGTACTGGCAAATGCTCCACGGACACCAGCAATGTTTTCATTAGTATCGGAAAGATCGACAAATCCGGGCACATCTTCCATTACATCTTTAAGTGTTGTATAACCGCGCTCTTTAATTTCACTCGCCGTGACGATATACATCGGCGCCGCCGCTTTTGAAAGAGTTTCCTCACGCAGTGAGGCGGATACAACACTAACATTCACCAACTCTTCGATTGACATCTCGTAGATGTTTTCAAGATCATCCCCATTTTCTGATGATGCATATATGACCGTGCTTAAGCCTGTTATTGTTAACAACGTAAGAATTATCGGGGCTAAAAGTCTGCCCATAGTTTCTCCTTTCACTTTCAGATTTGTCTAAACGAAGAGTTATAAACTGTCCGACCGCTCTGCGTAGTATTAATCGTAATTTCACAGCCTGCAGTTAACGTCGTTTCAGGCTTTTCCCATATATTTTTAGGGAATTGGGATAAAAGTCCGAAAATATCATCTTATTGGCAAAAGAAAATTGGTGAGACGAGAAAAAAAGACCAGCGAAACTTTTTAAAACTGAAACGTATGGGGTGGCGCGTATTAAGGATATGGGAGCACAGCATAAAGAAAGATTTGGATGGTGTTGTTGGAAAGATTTGCGCTATGGTTAAATTGAAATGACGATGGGGATTTCTGCTGTAGGCTCCGTCTAAGGAAAGCCGGATTTCCGCTGCGCTACAACATGAGGTGCCTTAGAGGCACGTAAATAAGAGGATAACATTTCTATTCCCCTGATGCGACTTATGATTGTAGCCTCTCGGGGATAAACTCCGGCCAGCATGAGCTTCGTACAGTCGTATAAACTGGAGCGAACTGAAGATAGAAATGTTATTCGCGAGATGGCGGAGTGATTGTAAGTAGTGCGAACCGAAGGTAGAAATGAATATTCGTATCTCGCATCTCGTGAAGCGTATCTCGCATAGAAGCTATATTTAGATGCCGCCGGGACCGTTCAAAAACAGGTAATCGTGTGATTTGTAACAGGTTAGTTGTGAGGTGTTTTGTTTTTTTATGTTTTTTCTGAAATTTTACAGTGTCTTAAAATTATTCGTAATTTTCTTTGTTTTTAGTGTAAAGTTTCGTTTCTTTTAATCGATAAGTTTAAATTAGAGAATTTTTACGTAAAATTTGGAGTGATTAGTTTGTTGGTGCCGATGTTTACTGTATAAGGAAGTGTAATTTCTCTGTTTACAGGAGACATCCGGTGCCGTTTTTATGTCCGGGCTTAGGCTCGACAGGCGCCGAATGAAAACCTGAGCACCTGTGGAGCTTTCGAGTCCAGGGATGAAGTTGTGTAAGTAAAGCATGAAGCCTGAGTTCTCAGGGATGAGACGATGCCGAATCATACAAGAGTAATAAAAGTTTTAGCTACGCTGCTGGCTTCTATGACAATCGTGGCGATAGTCCTGATGGCTCTGGGGCCCAATCCCCCGTCCGCCGGGCCGTTTTCCCTCTGGACCTACTACCAGCTCGATAATGTTCAAAATGCCATATCATCTCAGGCGGCCCAGTCTCCGGACCGCTGGAATCAAATAGAAATTTACTATAGCGGAACCGGGTCAGGCAATATCGAGCAGCTGGCCTCTCTTAACGGTCTTGCTAATCCCGATGATGTTAATTTTCACTTTTGTTTGTGCAACGGGCGGGGCGGTGAGGACGGGCAAATACAGGCAACTAAAAAGTGGGAAAGGCAATGGTCTATTATTCCCGACCATACATGGCAAGGCAGCGGCCAGACTATCCGAATCTGTATGATAGCTGACGACAAGATGGCTTATCCGACCGATTGTCAGTTAAAAAGGATGGAAACGCTCCTGGATGGGTTATGCAAAAAGTTCCGTATTCATCCTGATTCCATACACTATCCCAGTGACTGGCGGTAAAAACCGTATAATAATCTGACCGGGTGATTTGCTGTCTGAGTTTTCTTCCCCCAATAAAAACCGGATGTGCTTTGTTGCACATCCGGTTTTTTAAAGAAGGGTGGTCGTGTACTAAGTACCTTCCCGAATTTACTTCCGGTTGTTCACCCCGTGTAATCTCCTTTTACTATTCAATATCCGGCCATTGGTCCTGTTCTGTTGATTCCGGTTCGTCTTGTTCCGGAATGCCGCCCCGACCTCTTCCGCCCATTCTTCCGGGCCGGGGTGCTTCTTCGTCCCAGATGCCTCTACCCTGTCCTCTTCTGCCCATTCTTCCGGGCCAGGGTGCTTCTTCATCCCAGATGCCTCTACCTTGTCCTCTTCTGCCCATTCTTCCGGGCCAAGGTGCTTCTTCGTCCCAGATGTCTCTTCCCTGGCCTCTTCTGCCCATTCTTTCGCGTTGAGGTTCTTGTTCGTCCCAGTCGCATCTTTCTTTGCCCCATCTTCGCATACTTCCGGGCTGAGACGTTCGCCATTGCTGCCTCTGTTGGTGCATTCTTCTAATTAGTTGTCCCATCTTTTGTCTGTCGTTCTCGCGATAGGCTTTGGTGAGGTTATCGAGCCATCGACCACCCTGGAGCATAGGTAGGTTTAAACCCCGACGAGGCTGTTGTAGCCTGCCTACCCAGTCTCCACGCTTACCTTCTTTGGTTTTTTCCTGCTTCTCTATTTCTTGAAATTTTTGTCGGAGGCGTCTTTTCGGCGCGTCGGCCCTGGTGTTTACTTTTTGTTTTATGGCCTTCAGTTGCTGCTCTATTTGTCTGATTTCACGCTGGATTCTTCTTATAGCGGCATCATGGTGTTCTGTCTTGTCGTCACGGCCGGCCCGTTCTCTGCGAGGCCGTTCGACATTGTCCCATCGCCTTTGCCAGCTTTCCACAGCTTGCCTTCGTCCCGGCCTTGCCTGCGGTTCGTCCTGGGCGTAAAGAACTTCAACTCCTGTTAAAATGACCACCCCTATAGTTACTATGATAATCTTCTTCAACATTTTATTAGCTCCTTTCCGAGTTACGGCTTTTTTGCTTTGTCATTTTTTGTTCCAGGCCCGGTTTTCACATATAAAGACGGTTTCCGCATTTGGATTTATTGCAGTTTTCAGAAAATTTGGCAGAAATGGAATAAAAAGCCTGTTTATTGGGCCATATTGTTGAGTTTGTGGCTCTCAAATAAATCCGGCTCGCCTCGATGCGAAACGGGCCTGACTTATTCTTTCGTTGTTGAGTATGCTTCTATGGGATTAGTTTACTACTACATCAATGGAAAAAGTATTTATAGGCTCCACACCTTCTTCCCAGGGTCTGCGATAAACGAGCTGGAGAGT
>JASFVS010000206.1:0-5772 GCA_050049715.1 Phycisphaerales bacterium | reverse complement strand
CCAACAATGAAAAATCGGCCATATCCACCTGCTCGTCACTATTGAGGTCAGCCGGGCTTTCCGGAACAACCAACCATTGTTCGGCAAAAGCCTGCAGGTCTAAAAAATTGACTTTACAGTCACCATTTAAGTCCCCTGCAGGACAGGCCGCCTCCACAGAGCCAACAAAGGATACTGTCAACATCAAGACGAACACTGAGACTTTCAAAAACGCGGGCATTTTGTCAACCCCAACCTCACATGTGAGTATATCTTAATATTAGATGCTTATTAGTATACATATTGTAACATATAAGGACATGTAGAGTCAACATCTTTTGGCGTGAGATGACTCCATTAAGGCCTACAGAGTAAACTCTCGTCTATTAACGGGAGTTTCCACGAATATGCGTGTTATAGGGTTTGGAATTTACTGGCCTGGTGAAGGGGCGGATGCAATCCAGTTGTCAGGGTCATTGCCGTAATCGGAAGGAACTCGGCGTGTTAGGGATTGGCCGGAACCATCAGCCTCGACAGGCCAGAGGTCAACGCCGCCGGGAAAATCCTCTGGATGTGAACCGTCACTGAAACTTACCCTGTCAATGCGAACATCACTATCACTATCCTTCGAAAGTTCCAGCCTTTCGCCAGCGTTACTCAAATTGCCATTATAAGGACCATAAATAATATCAGAAGGAACCGTCGGATAACGCCACATAAATGCTTCAGGATGTTTAACAACTAATAAATATCCGCCGGCAGGTATAGATACACCTACAGGAAACGTGAAATCAATGCCATCAGTGAACCGCCACCCTTCAAGATTCACAGGCCCGGAACTGATGTTATAAAGCTCAATGTATTCATACTGCTCATTGGTATATGAACCACCTTCCGGCCAGGATGGATTATACATAATCTCATTGATGACTATCGGGCCGACCTTAGGAACAGAATTGGCTGAGCCGGGAGTGTTCTCAGACATTGCAACGAAATTGTAATTACCCGTGCTGGGTTTATAGCATCGCCCAAACGATACGCTGGCCGCTGAAGCTCCGAAATCTTCTACCTGACGGTAGCCGGTCAATACGCCATTTTCCGCCGAGCTTAGATATACCCTCTCACCATCTGCACTCAAAACGAAGGCGTTGGCAAGATTCGGATTGCCAAAATGTTGGTCCTGATAGAAGACAATGTATCCGTTTGGAGGAATAGTTGTACCCGCAGGGATTTCGTATTTAGTCAGATTAGGGCCGCTACCGCTGCTGTCACTGCTATCGCTAAGATACCAACCGCTTATATCGATAGCCGTATCGGTGGTATTGTGAAGTTCAATCCAGTCCGGATTATTGCCGGGAGACCTAGCCAAAAGCTCGTTAATAACAACAGCACTAGGATTAGGGATAATGCCGCTGTCATCTTCGCCCGGCGAGCCGCTAATGTATGCACTTGCACGCCAAGAATCTCCATCGTTCCAATCGTTCGTGGCAGTGGAGTCAATTATGGTTAGAGAGAAACCTTCACCGTCGGTAACGGAACGCCAGCCGTCTCTGTAACTGAAATCTAATATTGTCTGACCGATAGCATCTTCCAACTCGATTCGTTCTCCTGCATTGTTGAGTCTGCCGGAGTATTGGCCGGCAACATTAATATTCCGACCGTATCGTGCCTCGAAGGCAGCAATGTCCTGAACAACTACAACATATTCGCCTGAAGCAAGTTCAAGGCTTGGAAAGATAAAGTCAACTCCGTTGGTGAGCTTGACCAGGTTTAGATTGATTGTTTCCGTACCGATGTTTTTCAATTCGATGTATTCTTCATTCGGTTCTTCTGCATCATCCGGGCCATACGGATTATACATAATCTCAGTGATACGCAGATTATCCGCCACAGAGCCTATGGCATAGACTCCCTCGTTCAATGCGCTCCAGGTATTGCCAATCAATACCCTTGCTTTAACTTGAGTGCTATGCGGTAATATCACTGGTCCCACATATTCAATTATACTATCCGGGACTTCCTCCTCTTCGTCATTCGGGGAACTACTCTCCTCAACAACAAGTTCGGCCGAAATGAGAAAATCAGAGCTTGTAACAGAAGAATTCATACCGTGTATGGCCAATAAATTACTGCCCTGTTGCAGATTATCAATGAAAGCAGAAATATCAATGCGTTCGAAGTTGATAGCTTCAGAATCAGAATGGTTAGAGATGGCGCTCGAGTTCCAGCTTGGTGTACCCGCAAAATTTTCTCTTGCTACTTCCGTGCCATTAAGATAAGCGATAAAACCATCATCATAACGGACTCTCAGCGCCATGGAATCGATATTGTTTAAGTCGCCGTCACAAGTAAAGTGGATTCGTACATAACAAGTGGTATTCGTTCCATACATCCGGTCCTCAAGGTATAGGCTTATATACCGTTCATAACCGGAGCTTCTTTCGTAACCGATGCCGCCCGGTTCGCCACGTGAATCTACCCAGGTCGAGTCGTCGAAAGGTTGGCCGCCCCTCCAATTATCACTAACAGGACCGGTTGGGACGAGCACTCTTTTTGCAGCGTCTTCGGCCATGATTACAGTACCGGCAGTATCTCCCTGAGACGGCATTAAAAGATGAGGGTCGGAGCCATCAAGGGTGTAATATATTGTGCCCCCAGAAGCTGTCATCGATAGCGTATCATCTGACTCAATATTACCACCGTGCTGATAAGAACCATTGATATGAAATACTGGTGCATCCGTGCGTGGGTATATGTCAAGAGAACGAAACATATTGAGCGCTATTTCCGTTCTGCGCGGGAAGTAATCGTTGGTGATGTAATTGTTCTCCGGAATCCAGAAATCATTTCTTGTATATAATAAGTATGGGGAATACTGGTATTGATGAACATCTCTTCGATAGTCACCCCACCGGGCGGACTCGGCAATCACTGCAAGACGAATCTCATCGGAACGATTAATCCAGCGTTCGAGATTTCTTTCTGTTGTAAGAGCACCATTGTTGAAAAGGTGTTTGTGAAGACGGTCGCCAAAGCGTGTACGAAATTCCGAGATATTCTCAAGATACCCAAACAAACCTGAAGGGTCGGAGACAGTTCCTATACCGAACTGGTTCACATTTTCCATCACATGCTCCGCATCCCAACTGTAAAAACGCCAGGGCTTACGCTGTGAACCACCGCCAGCCGCCCGCCAGTTAGTACCCTGCTTTATGTCCGTAGTCCCAGAAAAATAAAACAAAATTGTCCAATCGATAAAGCTATCTACATCAAGAAGCTGACAAATCCTCTCCCAGTTGCGGTCGGCAACAACGTCTTTCAATTCAAGCCAAGCATCTATAGTACCATCTGTTACAGAGCCGGTATTTAGCGGGTCTGAGATAACATACGTGGGGTCGCCATTGATAGCATCAATATCATCTTCATCGCCACCGTTATAGGCGGCGTAATGAGACGCATCCGGCCGCTCATGCAGACTGTAAACACCCCAATAAAGACCATTCAAATACAAATGAACCGGAAAACCCTGGAGTGCATCCTGGTTGCCCATTTCTGTAAGAGAATCGCGCATCCACTGGTCACGTATATACTGAGCACGTTCTCTTTGGTCAGAGCCCCAGTGTGTCCAGGCATTATTGAAGAAGCCGCGAAGATGGAGCAAGTTGAAAGAACTTACAGGCCAATCTTCACCAAACAGGTTATAGTCAAGCGTAGTCGGGCCGTAAATTCCCCTGAATCTCAGACTGAATGAATGTTTGGGACACTTATGGGGGTGCCGGGAGTGACCTCCCTGAATCCGCAAACCACAGTTTACCTGGAATTCCTTCGAGCCATTGGGATCGAATAACTCAACCGAGGTTGGCCTTTCCCATTCAAAACCCTCATTTAGTGGATGTGTATAAATACCTGCTGAAGAACCGAAAAGGTTTCCCTTATCCGTAACAATTGACATGGTAGGAATCGAAAGCAACGCATCATCCATAAAATCCGCATAATCAGGGTCATTGTATATTTCCGGGTCCATTTCATAATCCGCCGGGAAGTTACTCCAAGTATCTGTATAGCCTTCTCGAAGGGCCTGCTGCTGGTCCTGTACGATTACATCATCGATGAAAATATAAGTATGAGTAAATATCTTGGTAGGCAACCAGCCATCTTTGATCGCCATCGCTCGTAAACATGTTGTTCTTTCGATAGGAACAGGAGTAGTATAAACCACGCCACTCGGAGACCGGCCGGTAAGGTCGTATGGCTCAGAGCCATCAAGAGAATAATATATTATGACATCTTCAGTCTCTGTAGCGATTGTGACTGAAAAAGGTGTATCATAAAAGCCACGAACGTGACTGAATCTTAAATCTTCAATCTTACCCAGATAAGCATTATCATTTGCCGCAGCCGGCGTTGGTACAGAAAAGAAACGTAAATAATAGGCGGCATCAGGATAACGACCATATGAAATATCAACAGTTTGGGCTCCGAAGGTAACGCTATCAATAAGAGTATTTCCATCAGAAGCAAACAGGCCGATTTCCTCGCCATCTCCACTAAGCTTGAAATTCGCATGCAGGCCGGTATCGGAGATATCATTGTCGGCCCATATCAATAGGTAACCACCCGCGGGAATGGCAGTTGCATCAGGTATCCGCCATTTAGTCGGACTCGCAAGGTCGTCCGTTAAATACATGCCACCTAAGTTAACGGCATTCGCGCCATAGTTATAGAGTTCAATCCAATCATCATATTGGCCTTGAGGGTCTGTGTTATAACTTCTATTGGAAGCCATAAATTCGTTGATTACCAGAGAAGATGGGCGTTGGGCCTTTACTAAATCAGGTGAAGCTATATTTAAGACCAGAACAAATAATGAGATTTTTATGATTCTTGGCATCTTGATTAATCCCTTCCTCAATTTCCCGTATAATCCGAACTGCTGAATGTTGTTAAGTTCTCATAGTTTCTTGACTTCATTTATTCTAACATATCGAGACTATTAGAGTCAATGTCTTTTAGCAGAAAGTAGTTATTCCAAATTCACCATAAAATAATAAACAACAGAAATATTGCAGAATTCGCTATAAGCTGTTATTATCAGAATTTAAGCGATCTAAGGCAAATATTAGGCATTTATGGCCTGGAGTTCTTGATTAAGGGAGTAATAAAGTGAAAGTATTTCGTTCGCCGAATAATCCTATTATTAAACCAAGCGATATTAAACCTTCTAAGGATAATTTCGAAGTCATCGGTGTTTTTAACGCCGGTGTTACTCGCTTTGAAGAGGAAGTCATCTTGCTTCTTCGTGTAGCTGAAAAGCCAATCAATAATAATCCGGATATCGTATCAACCGCTATTTACGATGTCGGCAAAGGTGAACTCGTTGTAATAGAATTTTCGAAAGATGACCCGAACAACGATTTTTCAGATCCGAGGTTAATCATAACACCATCAGGCACATATTTAACATCAATTTCGCATCTCAGGCTGGCACGTAGCAAAGATGGTATCAACTTTGAAATTGAAAATACGCCTTCTGTTCAAGCCGCAAACGAATATGAAATCTTTGGTCTCGAAGATCCCAGAATCAGCTTAATAGACAATACATATTACATCAACTATGTTGGCGTATGTAATCTCGGAGTAACAACCTGTCTGGCATCTACAAAGGATTTTAACACTTATGAGCGTCATGGTATTATCTTCTGCCCCGATAACAAGGATGTTGTGCTCTTCCCTGATAGAGTCGATGGTAAATATTATGCCATGCATAGACCTGTCTCTCCTTTATTTGGAAAA
>JASFVS010000012.1:0-20292 GCA_050049715.1 Phycisphaerales bacterium | reverse complement strand
TGGGGGAACCATCGTTGCCTCATGGGGCCCCGCCCGGGCCACTGGGACGAGCTGAAAATCGGAGCTAGTGCCGTACCTTTTATGATTAATCAAGGATGGCTGGAGATTTATCACGGAGTCGACAAAGAAAATCGCTATTGCCTCGGGGCGGTACTACTGGACAGCAAAAAACCATGGAAGGTCCTTAAAAGGTCAAAAAAACCTATTTTTGAGCCAGAAACAGATTATGAATGCGATGGCTTCTTCGGAAACGTGGTTTTTAGCTGCGGCCTGCTTTACGAAGAAGATAAACTCAAAATTTATTACGGTGCAGCCGACACTGTTATTTGTTATGTGGAGTTACAATTGGAAGAAATCATCAAGAACCTATAATGTGTGGTGTTGTTCCATCCAGCAGATTTAATTTAATTTTTTGTTCCGATTTATCGGAATCATTTTATATGACATACTCAATTTACCCGAACACAGCCTGCATTTACATACACATAATGCAGTTTTTTTCATACTTAGGTATCTCATAGCGTCTTTCTACCGATAATGAACAAATACAGTCTATAATAGGGGAAAGGAGACAATGCGATGAATACGAAAAAAAGTTTATTGGTTGTTGCCGCCGTTTTAATGTGCTGCATAATAGTTGCCTGGTTTTCCACATCAACTCAGGGAGAACAAAAAACTTATGAAATCCAGCCACAGATTACTGTACCTGAATATAGAACCGACGCGGCACGGGCCATTGATGCCTATGAGCGTTTGATGGAAAGATATATGAATCAAACCGAAAGAAACTCAAGGCTATTCAATGTGGCCGTTAAAGATATTAATAAAAAATTAAACTCCATTGATTATAAATTAACAAAGCTTTCTGTTCAAATCGGAAGAATAGAAAAAACACTCGGTATCAAACAACCCAAACCAGCAGCTAACGAACAAACTCAACCTAAAGCATCCGATAAAAAAACTTCCAAAAAATCTTTAACACCCAAATAAAACTGTGTTCTTTTGTATAAGACATATTGATAATCAAGATTATCAATAAATAGGTTTATAACGATTATAAGACAATTGATAATAAAATATCACTTTTGCATCAATCCCTCAGACAATACTAAGCTCACATCATTAAGTTAAGAACGACATTATCTTAGTCGATATATAAAGCACCTCAATTTGGAGAGAGGCTTGAAATCAGAGGAGATGGTTGCTGCGGACAATCATAAGAAGCAGAATATAGGAGAGCTATAAATGATTGGGAACCCGGCGGTGATGAAATTGAGCGATTCAAACCAGAATACTAATGGCAGCATTGAGACCATCAGTTTTGACCTTGATGTCCTTGGTGAGCCGATGCATTTCAGCATTAGTGTTACTCAGAAGCAAGCAAAGCTGTCAGATATAACTCCATTAGCAAGAACTCTTTCTACGAAAATAGCCATTGTATTCTTGGATATACTTCGTCACAATGGGCAATTCATCCCTTGCCGTAAAGGTTGCTCAACATGTTGTAGTTACATGATTCCATTGTCAGTTCCGGAAGCCTTCAGACTCAGGGAAGACGTGCTGGCTATGCCACCTGACCAGAGCAGAGTGACATTGCAATTATGTCTGGACAGAGCAAAAATAATTCTTGATAAGAAACCTATAGAACTTGACATCACTGAATGGACAGAGGCAAGCAATAAAAGCCAACTATCTAAACTTGGCAAGTGGTATGAACAACTTAATATAACCTGCCCATTTTTATCAAACGGCTTATGTACTATATACGAGCAAAGGCCCCTGGCATGCCGTGAATATATTGTAAGAGGCTCAGCACTATTATGCCGTGCTGAATGGACAGATGGGTCGCATAAAATTGATATGCCTGTGAGCACTCTTGAATGCCTCGGACAACTGGCTGCTGAGTTAGAACATACCGATTCTATAGAATCGGTGATATTGCCTTTAGCACTCCCCTGGGCACAAGAAAATTATGAACGCGGCAATCAAACCTGGCCTGCAATATTTATGGTCGAGCGTTTCATTGAGATAGTAAAAGCAACAGCATTGAAAAACTCCGCTATATCAACTTGCCCCTAAGGCAAAGTTAAAATCATACAATTTTCTCGAAATCCCACCTAATATTGACCAATACTTAAGTTTAAGCCGGTCCTGTTACTCTTGCACAAGATGCCTAATATTAGCCAAAGGTCTTACCGTTTTCATCTACGTAAATAGCACCCTTTGCTTGTTCTATTACTTTAGCTGCCTTCGGCACATCATCCAATTTAGGTATCTTGAATAACTTCCCGCACTTCTGACAATTTACCCTTTTATCAGCGTTACTGCTGTCAAGTAGCCAAGTACTGCCACAAACGGGGCATTGGGCAATAATCTGCATCGGCACATCCCTTAAACCAAAAACCGAACTACTTCCTGAGAAACAACAGCCAAAACCAATTTAACAAAAATATTTTATCGATAGGCCTAATAATTATCCAATAAACTTTCTTTCCTCGCCCGATAATATCACTACTGAATAAATAATATTGTCCAAAATTTAAAAAATCAAGTCTTTAGAGGCGGACTAGTGAAATTCTTCTTGATTATACCACCCGAATCTGCTAAAATGTTAGTCATAGGGGGTTGGCATGAGAAAAGTAATTTCTTGCAAAGTTATCAGGTCTATTCCACTTCATAATAACGGTGAGAAACTGCACTTTAAAAGCAGGATTAAAAATAAGTCCCATAAAATCAATGACTATTACCCAATTCCAGACATGAAAACAGGGTTTTGGGAACCGGAAGCATCTTCTAATAACAATGACAACAGACAATCAGTTACTTATACACACCGCCTGGATATAATAAGAACATCCATAGACAACGGATTTACAACAAAAAGACTTGATTTTTACGTATAACAGTCCGCTATTTACCCTAATAGCAATCAGCTTCGAAACCAATAAAGGTTTCTATTCTATACTAAATCCTTAAGATAACCCTCAAGATAATGACGGCATAGTGATAGTAATATTGCCACTGCTACTATTGTAATAGAGACATCTGGTGAGACCTCATGTATAACAACAGCCAAAGCAGTACCAGCAGCAGGAGGATGCTCAACGTCCAAGGCCACCATAATAAATACAGCAATCCCAACAACGAGTGGATATCCAAGAAAATACGGTAAACCAATAAAATAAAATATAGTACCCGTAATTAAGCCAACAAGATGGCCACCAATAACATTCCTTGTATGCGCTGAAACAGCATTAGGCATTGCAAAAACGATAAAAGCGGTCGCGCCCATTGCACTGATTACTACCATTTTGTCCTTATCCAAAACAAGAATAACAACAAAAAGAGCGACAGCAGCCAAAAAGCTTTGCCAAATGTAATTTTTCCAAAGCCTCTTGAATTTCTCATCAATTGATATGTGCGGCCTTATGTAATATTTTTTCAACTCCATAGCAATCCTCCATTCCCAATTTCTTATAAACCTACCTAATCAGGTATAAACAAGAACTACTGTAGTATAGAACAAAATGACAGCGCATTATACAACAACTATAATTTCCCACCGAGTTCAACATAAAAAACGGCGAGGGATGAGTAATCTTAGTGGTACTAAGAGTACACATTTCCTCGCCGAGTTTTTAGAATCCGTTCAGACTCCTATATTCGACCATCCATGGTCAGCCTCAGACTTGTGCTTTATATTTAATTTATTTATATACCAAAGTTTATGATATTTTCTGCCGCTTGCAAGATATTTGCCGGACTTTCAAGCTCACCCGATAATAAGAGCTCTCTCGCACGGTGCACAGTCTTATCATCCGCCTGCTGGGTCTTGATTGCCTTATCAATAAAAGAAGCATAATCGACCTGCACCGATACATCCGCATCATTATCACCAAGGCCCGCCGTCGAATTTGGCTGCCTGGATGATGATTTTTCCATATAACTCTTAATCTGACTGGTATCTATTTTCTCAATCATTGCACAATAGTTCTTTCCAAAATACTACTTCTATAGTTCTTTTCGCATCATCTTAGCAAAACTTTAATATTTTCTTCGAATTTTTATTTATCTTCCAAATATAAACACCATCTGGGGACGAAACTGTATTTTTAAACAGATAACATATTTTTTATAGCATTTTTACCTCCAACTATAAAGTCTCAGCTACCTCATAACTTACAAACTTTATAAATTCAAGTGAACTTACAGTTGCCAATTGTTCGTGTAAAGGCGCATAGCCAGTGCGCTTCTGAGACAAAAAATAGTCCTTTATACGAGATTCAGTTATTTTATCAGCACCATCCCAAACCTGTTCAAGAGCCCATAACAACTGTCCATCTTTTAGGTCCAAAAGTTTTAAGCGAAGCCCAATAGTTATATGAGGATAAGGCTTGAATTCAGTAATAGTACCGAGTAATAATCCATCACATTTCAAGGTCTTACGAATCGTAATTAGCTGCTCAAGTGTATATTTTGAGTTCAGATCCAACTGCAGACTTCTCCATGAAGGCTCATCCTGATGGACAACAGTCAATCCAAAAATCTGTTTTTTTTGTAACGCCTGATAGAGTTTCTCAAATACATCATCGGAGATTTTTGGGTAACTCGACTCATTGTTCAACTCAACGATAGCAACTCTTCCAATCGTATTTAGACTCTTATAAGGATTTAGATAATAATAGCTGGCCGACGGCACAGGAGTTCCATATTTAATACTACAACCTGCCAAAAAAGTTACCATGAATAATATTACGACTCGTGAGCAGTATTTCACCTCCCGGATATAAATCAAATCACAAACGATAAACGACAGAAAGTTATAAAAAAGATATAATAAATTGGATATTGCACTTTTCATTTAATTCACCTACGTTTGTTTTTAAGCTGTTCAGATTGGTTCATCTTATTTACTGACGCAACGGCTGAATCCGTATCCCACTCATTGTCTAATTTAGCGTTTGCCTCTCCACCAAGAACTGTAAGTATCTTAAGCAAAGCTTCCAGTTGAGCGGTTTCGGCATCACGCATTTCATCACGAAAACCAATGATATTAGCCTTCCAGTTATTCAATTCGACTCGCATTTCAATTAAAAGGTCATTCGCCTGTGTTAACTCTTTTTGCGTTTGCTGCAATTGACTCTCGAGAGTGTAAACCTGCCTTTTAAGCTGTATATTTTGGAGATTGAGGTCCTTATTTTCCTGTTTTAATGCGACAGCTTCTTCGGAAAGCTTAGCATGCTTTGTCGACAATTCCATTGCAGATTCCACAACGGAAGGATTCCCCGGAGTAGATTCCTGAAATCTTTGTGCCATAGAAGCACTTTGCTGCATCTCCAATGGTTCAGGCTGAATAACAACCTGTGGCGGCGTCTGGACAGGTGTGCAACTAAGCGACAGAAACAATGGTATTGATGAAGTAAGTAAAAAAATTGTTTTTTTATTGATAGTCATTGTATTTTTCTCCTTATTCAGTCTGTTTAGGAGCGGCTTCAGAAACTTCAGGTCCCTTTGCATCTGTTTGTGGATTCACTGAGGCCTTTTTACCAGTATATTCACATCTCAAAGACATTTTTGTGCCACAGGAACAAACTACTTCTATAACAGCGTATTCGGGATTGTTTTCAACAATATTCACCTGCGGCTCAACCAAAGCTGTGCCTGTTTGTGCCGGCTTGCTTGTCTCTGGCTGCGTAATATCAAGAGTAAATACGCCCACAAGTTGAACATCTTTACCCTTCAAAATTCGCCCTGCTGCTCTTACCATTTCAAATTCTTATCCTTATTAACCAATTATTTATGAACGATAGTTTATTACATTCAATTAAGTAACTTAATTTATCGCCCAATAATTTATTCAAGCGTGGTAATCAATCCCGGCACTACCTTTGTCCTGGTTGACTGGATTTTCACTCCACCCCTGCGAACTATCAGTACCATCCTGCTCTTCAGGCGATTCATTCAATTGCTGCTCATCTTTTTCCTCATTTTCCTGGTGTAACTGCCGCTTACGTTCTCTTTCTTCACGGCGTTTTGCAGGAGTCAGGCCCGTGATACTTTGCAAACCTTCAACCGGTTTTATCATATTGGAATTATAATCTGCCATCTTTCCATTGCCTCAATTTTACAGACAAGTTGAATAAAGCACTTGCGTGCAACTGACTGACACGTGACTCAGTAATTTTAAATATCTCTGCGATTTGTTTCATCGTTAAGTGCTGTTGATAGTAAAGTAAAATGAGCTGTCGCCGTCTCTTGGATAACTGCTGTATCGCCTCGGCCAACTTATTGATGAGTTCAGTCTTTACAACCTGCTCATCAGGGGCATTAGTATGAGTTACTGCCAAAAGATGAGTCAGCGTAGGTGAATCCTCACTAAAGCCATCAAGTGAAATAAAGTGCTGTGCACGAGCATTTTCAAATATCTCACCAAGCTCCTCAACAGTTATTCCAAGTTTTTCCGCTAATTCGGCGTCAGTGGGAGTTTTACCTGTTTGCTCAAGGATTTTTCGGCTGAGCTGCCGTGCATCTCGAATTCGCTTGTTGAGATTCGTCGGCAATAAAGAAGAACTCCTTAATTCATCAAGAACAGCTCCTCTGATTTTAATATAGGCGTACGTTTTAAAATCGGCCTGGCGTGACGGATCATAATCGCGCGCAGCTCTGACCAATCCCACGGTCCCCGCCGATACCATATCTTCAAACGACAATGGAGGTCTAAGATACGTCACAACTTTACGGACTATTTTGTGAACCATGGGTAAAAGCTTGGTTATCTGTTCATTTTTAATTCCACCCCCAACGGATTTCTTCTGGCCGGAGTATGCACGCAGGGCAACACTATTAAGATGCTTTTTGTTTTTTTCAAGCACTCCTATACACGATAAATCGGAATTGGAATCCTTGGCAAACTGAACTTCACAGACTTTCTTAGTCTTCACTACCACTATTCTTTTCCTCTTGCAGTTTCATCTCTTCTGTAACCATCGCACTTATTAAAATAGCATTGATGGCCTTTACAATCCAAACTCCTGCTATATAAGCAAACAATGTACCTATTACCGCTCTTTTACAACAAACAAACGGTGAAAGACCGCTAAAACAGCCGATTAAACTTAAGCCGAAAAAACATATTACAGCAACACTTACTGCAATTGGCCTAATGTGCAACGGCATTATTCGTATCCTTTCTTTCTCAAACCCGCCGCTCGTATAAACTACAAGCGGCAAGTTATCTTATTGCCTTATACTCCTGCTAAAGCAGGAGCGAGGCTTTCCTGCCCTTCGGTTGATATTGTCTCATTTTGCTGTATGGATATCGTTTCTATTGGTTCAACCTCAGTCCCAAGTATGATTTCATCATAAGCTATAACCGGTAACATCGAGACTGTTCGCGATAACATTGCGGCCAAAGGTGAACGTAATCTCGAATCACACAATAAAACCACCTTATCCTTACCTTTGTCCATCGCCGCTTTCCAGACTTGCGCAGCTTTTCTACTTATATCCATCGCCATCTCTGTAGATAAAGCCAGATTTATTCCATCAGTCTCCTGTCGTAAAATTGAAACCATATGATGTTCGAGCGCTGGTTCCAGTATTATGGCCGAAATTTTACCAGCCTCATTTTTATATAACTCCGTAATGGTTCTATTAAGAGATTTACGCACTATCTCTGTTAAAACATCCGTGCTTTTGGTTTTCGATGCGTTCTCTCCCAATGATTCAAGTATAACAGTCAATTCGCGAATCGGTATCGCGTCTGTGAGAAGATTCTTAAGAACACGCTGAAGCATTCCAATAGGTACTTCTCCATTAACACCAATCACCTCCCCAACCAATGAGGGCTGAGTTTTACGAAGTCGATCGACAAGAAGCTGAACATCTTCTCGTGTCAATAATTCTTCAGCATGTTTTTTAAGCGTTTCAGATAAATGAGTAATGAAAACAGATTCCGGGTCAATCACTGTATATCCATTTTGTTCAGCTTCTTCTTTATCCGCCGGTGTAATCCACAAAGCAGGCAAACCATAAACAGGTTCCGCAGTTTCTCTACCCTCTATTTTCCTCTGAACATTGCCAGCATCCATTGCGAGGAACATATTCGGCTCTAACTGCCCTTTGCCTACTATATGGTCGAAAATCCTGATTTCGTAAGTTGTAGGCTCAAGGTTGATATTATCCCGCAACCGAACTAAAGGAATAACTATACCAAGCTCCTGCGCAAATTTCCTCCGCAACGCACCAATACGTTCAAAAATAGCCTTGTCTTTACGAGGATCCACAAGAGTAATCAATCTTACACCAACCTGTACTGAAATTCTGTCAATATCCAATAATTCTTCGACAGGCTGCTTATCAGCTTCTGTTGGCTTGGCTGACTTATCAGGCTTTTCAGGACGTGGTTTTTCAGATTTAGTGACGGTTCGTCCGACTAAAGCAGCTCCCACAGCCAATAACAAAAATGGTACTGGAGGCAAACCAGGCACAAGTGCCAACGCGGCTATGATGAAAGATGCTATTGTCAATGGCTCACCGGCCTTAAGAAACTGCCTACCGAGATCCTGGCCGACACTTTGCTTCGAGGAAATCTTAGTAACAAGAAAACCTGAACTTATGGAGATTATCATCGATGGTATCTGACTGACAAGTCCATCACCAATCGAAAGAATCGAATAAGTCTTTATAGCAGTGGTAACCGCCATACCTCGTGAGTAGCCCATTGCTATGCCACCGATGATATTAATAGCAGTGATTATAATTCCAGCCTTAGCATCACCGCGAATGAATTTGCTGGCACCATCCATAGCACCATAGAATTCACTTTCCTTGACGATTTTAGCTCTACGCTCGTTGGCCTGAGCTTCAGTGATAATCCCCGCGTTAAGGTCAGCATCAATCGCCATCTGCTTACCCGGCATAGCATCAAGGGTAAAACGAGCAGATACTTCGCTTATTCGTTCGGCGCCTTTAGTAATTACTATGAATTGAATAACAACAAGAATTAAGAAAATAACCAGACCCACAACAAGACTACCGCCGGCGACAAAACCACCGAAGGTCTGGATAATTTCTCCGGCATCACCTTGTAAAAGTATCAATCTAGTCGAAGCTACATTGAGGGAGAGGCGAAAAAGTGTTACGAAAAGAAGTAGTGAAGGAAATGTAGACAATTCAAGAGCTTCCTTTGACGACAGTGTAATTATTAAAACAGATACTGCCAAAGAAATGCTACAAGCTAAAAGCACATCAAGTATAAAAGTAGGCAAGGGAATCAGAAGAGTAGCAAGAACTGTCACTAAGCCTACAGCTAAAATAACATTACTGTGGGACATAAAAGGCGTACCAAGACCACCCGGTTTTGCCGAATTTGATTTAATTGAATCTGCCATCACAATTCCTTATCAAACTCATGCTCATGCAACGGAATCACCAAGCCCCAGAATTTTTTTGATTTTAATAGCAAAGCGGCCATCCACAACCACAACACTTCCCGTAGCAAATCTGGTGTCACGCAGATACAAGTCCGCAGGTTCATCAATTGACTTATCAAGCTCCAATACTGAACCGGGGCCAAGCTGCAAAAGCCGGCGGACAGGTATCTCCGTCTGCCCAATAGCAACAGTAACAGATATGTTCACATCAAGTAAAAGCTCGATACTACCACCGCCACCCATATCTCCCATCGCAGAAGCTTCAGAAAATTCCACTGATTGTGCCTCTGTTTGAGCTTCCACGGCTTCATCTGTCTCTGCCATATTTTGATTTCCTTTTAATTATTCAATTTTTGTTATATTTTTTACTTCAAAGCCCTACAAGACAGAGCCTAAAAGCAACATTTACCATTCCATCAAAAGCAGGAATATACTGTTTATATTTCATCCTTACACAGCTCAGTAATAACCACCGCATGTTTACCGGTTGATTTAGCCGGTTGGCCAATAAAAGCGACTCTGTCGTTTACAATCAACTCAATCGGGTCTTCGATTTTTTTATCCAGCAACAAAACGTCACCCACCTCAAGACTCATTATTTCATCAAGATTAAGTGCCGTTGAAGCCAGCTGCGCCGTGACACAAACCGGCATTAATTGCATACGGCCAAGAATTGCTTTGGAAATTTCTTCAGTAGAAAACCCGCTTGAGGATTGTTCGGCTTTACCCACAATAGATTCCAGCTTACTACTTAGTATTAAGATGTACGTCTCAGTAGTTTTTTCCTGGTCGGCCTTCTTGACGCTAAAAGACACTTTACAAAGCTCTTCCGTTCCTTTTAGTTCAAGAGGGAATAGTCTTCGAACAAGACTTTTAGCTGGCCGGATATCCAAGCTTTTATGGGAAAAAGCATCAATAAGACCCGATAGCAAGTCTAATAAAAGCGATTCCTCCAATTGTGATAAATCTCTACCTGAATCCTCTTCGGATTCAGAGTCACCAAGTAATTGTGTCGCCCAAATGAATGCAGTCTGAGTAGGTATGCTGATAAGTCCATATTGTTGGCCCTGTTCAGACTCAAAAGCAAGATAGTAATCATTCTCTTTGCTATCCAGAGCCTCATCAATAAGCTCAGCGGCAAAATGTTGGGTTGTTGACACAACTTCGACATCGAACTCACTATGGCAAAAAACAACAAATTTTACCGCCATCTCTCTGGCTACTTTCTTTGTGAAATCGTCGAGCCTGTTTAGCTGCTTGCGGTCAAAATAATGTGGCTGGTTCCAATTATACTCCGTCGCTTTAATACCTGAGGTATCTTCCATCGGTCCAGCACCAACGGCCATAAGAAGCTTGCGGATTTTCGCGTTACTTAAGCTATCAGCTCCACTACTCATTGTACGGCAAATTCCTTAAACAGAATGTGCTTGATTTTCGGTTTGGAATCAGGAAAAAGTTTTTCATTAAAAGCGTCAAGTATCTGTGACTGAACACGCTTGAGATTGCTCTCTCCTCTAATATCATTAATACTAAGACTTGCAAGATAAACAGTAAGCCAGTTCGTCAAGACCGGTTTTTTCTCATCCAAAAAAGCTGTGCCTTCTTTTTCATCCATATCCGGACTTATTTCAAGTATCAAAGTTGCGCGGACATAGCGTGTTACTTCGGGTACATCGAGATTCGCAACTACGGGTTCCAAATTATAGTACCAACCCTTTTGGGAATCATCAGCCGAATCTTCGGCATCTTCCGCCTGAGTTAACTGATCCTGCTCAGATGACTCAGGCACGTCGGAACCGGCAAATAACCTACTAAGAGTAAAGCCGGCACTGGCGAAAACTACCATTACAACTGCTATTATTAATCCCGGCAGAAGGCGACTTACTAAAGACTTCTTACCATCTGCTTCGGATTTTTTATCTTCCTGCTTATCTTTTTTCTTTTCATCCTTCTTTTTCTCGTCCTTCTTCTCCTGTGCCTCCTGTTTTTCTTTATCATCAGCATCTGCCATTTTTCTACCTCAACTATCTATTACAAAAAGTTTTCAATCATACCAACTGAAGGCAACCTTGTTTGCGATACCTGTGTATTCTATCCCGCAGCGTTCTGTCACTTATGCCTAAGACCTTTGCAGCTCTGGTCTGATTTCCTCCTGTTTGACGTAAAGTATCCAAAATCGCCTGCTTCTCAACTTGCTCAAGTGGTACTCCTCCCAGGTTCGATATCCGAGAAGTATTCGTTCTTAACGAATTTTCAATCATATCACTTTGTCCCGAATGATATGAACTCATATTCGCATTACGGACTGCATAATCGTAGCTTCTTTCCTGTGGGAGCGGCTGCAATTCGTCAAAAAGCCAAGATACATCAGCCAACGACAAAGTCTGGCCAACACCTAAAATTAAAGATGTCCGGACGACATTGCGTAACTGGCGGACATTACCCGGCCAGTGATATTTTGCCAGGATATCCATCATTGCAGGGTCAAGCTTTGTGATATGACGCTGTACTTCTCGAGCATAAAGGTTCACGAAGTACCACACAAGGTCATTCAAGTCGTCCTTGCGCTCTCTTAAGGGACACACAACTAATCTTACGCCGCTTAACCGATAGTAAAGGTCCTGACGAAACTTCCCTTTTTGCACCTGTTGTAATAAATCCTTATTCGTAGTACTTATAATTCGAACATTTACTCTCACACTCTCGTTTCCACCCACACGTTCAAAATCCTGTTGCTCGAGCGCCCTCAATAGCTTAGCTTGAAATCTTATTGGTGTTTCGGTTATCTCGTCTAAAAGTAAAGTTCCACCGTGAGCCATCTCGAACCTGCCTTTACGCTGTGTATAAGCACCGGTAAAAGCTCCCTTTTCATGTCCGAACAGCTCACTTTCAAGAAGTGAGTCACTTAGAGCAGCGCAATTTATTTTTACATATGAACCGTTACTTCTTTTACTTTCTCGATATATAAGATAAGAAAGCAGCTCTTTGCCTGTTCCACTTTCACCACTTATTAAAACAGGTGCCGAGGTAGGAGCGATTTTTTTAGCCAAGTTTACGGTTTGAATGAGCCTTGTACTTCTGCCTACAATCCTATAAAGGCATCGAGTATCCTCATGAGCTGAAGCTATCGTCGAGACACTGTGATTAGGAAGCAAAGCATCAAGCAGGATTTCTATCTTTTCATAATCAAACGGTTTCACAAGGAAATCACAACATCCCTGTCGAATAGCCCTGACCGCTGTCTTTATAACCACCTGCTGATTCTGAGCCTGAGTTGCCATAATCACAGGTAATTCAGGCCACTGAGCCTTTATTTTTGCAAGCAGTTCAAAACCATCCTGTGGCCGACCAGCCAAATTTGATCGCTGATTTACGTTGTCACTAGTGAATACAAGGTCACAACTGCCCTTGCTGATAAAGTCAATAGCACTGCTCTTATTATTGACAAGATGTCCACGGATCCCTTTACGAGCTAAAATCTCAAGTATAAACCGTGCAAATTCAGGATCGCTGTCAGCTATCAACACATTGGAAATATCTTCCTGTCTATTATTACCTATGTTGTTTTTTTCTGCTGCATTCACTTATAGCATACTCCATTTCCGTCAAAGAGTACTTCATCCGGCAATCAGTCTTTGACTCATAAAATAGTCTCCTGACAATCTATGGTTCACGTTTTTCAATCAACTTTTGCGGCTCTTCTGTCTGATACCAACCGAGTATTTTACTTCGAGCCTCGGCGAAATCTTTCCACGGTGAATTGGGATGCTCTGCAATTAATCTACCATACACCTTCATTGCCGTAGATGGGTCGTCATTCCACAAACAGTTGCCTATTTGAAATAATATCCATGCCTTGTCCCGGTTCGTTCGGGTATCATCAGAGCCTATGCGCCTAAGAGCTTCCCGGTAAAACACAACTGCCTCCTTTAGATTTCCACTAAGAAACAAAGTTTCTCCCAACTCAAAAGGATTATCCAAACCCTCAGGATGTAGCGAAAGTTTTACGAGTGTTTGCAAAGTTTCATCGGTTACCGGCTGATATGGCAATTTGTTTTCAATCTTCTGCTCTTCTTTCTCTTCCTGCTCTTTTTGTTCAGCAGCATCAGATATCATTTCATTCGGCTCACTTATCGGCACTGCCTTAGGAGCTTCTACTGGTTCAGGCTCAAGGGAGCGTTTATTCGCTTGAAACGTAATAGAGCGAATTTGCTTGATAATTCGCTGAAGTTCTTCTTTAGTAGCCTTGTCTTTCGTACTCGTAATAACATCAATCTCAGCCCGCAGCAACCGGCGCCTGACCTTACTATTTAAATCCTTAGAGACATCAGAACTACTTAAAACGGATTCCTGAATTTTCTTTGTACCAGACTGTTTTGATGAAATCTCAGCACCGACAAGAGATCCCCAAAAACATGAAGGCACAAAAATTAAGCAAAAAATGCAAAAGTAATGCCTAAAACTAAAAAGAATGTAACCTTCAGGTTCGAAAGAATAACTTATCTGAGATTTTTTATTATTTATCATCATTGCCACTGCCCCAAAAGAGCTAATGCTGCTTTGTCATACTTTTTCTGTTTGTTATAAGCAGTTGCCAATATCTTTAACATCCTTTGTTTTGCTCCGGCTGACATATCCGAATCTAAAAGCTGCAAACAAAAAGAAACCGTTTGGGGAATCTGATCAAGTTTCAAACAAACCTCAGTTAAAGTAACAGCTATTTCCTGTGTCAAAGGTCCGGGAGCAGCATCTATAAAAATTTCCGTTAGAATCTCATGGGCTAATTCTAAATCTCCCTTAGCGATGTGGCAGTTAGCCAACTCAAAAAATACTTTGGTTTTCAACTGTGACTCAGGCAGATATTCAGCAACGCCGTTCAACTCCGCAATGGCTTTATCAGACAGGCCCATAAAACGACACACTTTGCTTTTAAGTAACAACATCTCAATAGATTCTTTCTTAGATAACTGCCATGGGTGCACACCCTCCAATAATGCAAGAGCCCCGACGAAATCCTCCAGCTGTATTTGCGTCTCTACCAAACCTGATACCGCCTCCACATATTGCTCTCTTGTAAGACATCCAGTGGGTCCATTTAATGCTAATTGAAAAGTATTACGGGCCTGTTGAAGTTTTCCTAAAGCCAGGTATGTTTTACCCAATAGAAAATAAGCCTGGTATAAATCTTCTTTCTTGGAATCTTTGCCGATTTTAAGATATTGACTCAACCACTTTTCCGCATTTTCGTAGTCCCCTGTTTCGTAGGAACACCTACCTGCACCCAATGCAGAAGCCGCCTGTAATTTCAAAGATAGACCCAAATAATAAACTTTGCGATAAAGCCGTTCCGCTTTATCAAAATATTTGGCGTTCTTTGTAGTATCCGCAAGATTTAAACAAGCCTGACCATACAATTCAGTATCAGGATATTGCTCAACAAGTTGTGTTAAATCTTCACTGGCGCCGATATAATCATGAAGATCAACTTTTATTTTACTTGAGTTTAATAATGCATACGGAGCTAAAGATGCTTGTGAAAAGCGATTGGCTACTAACTTATATTCTGCAATAGCATCGACGACCTGCTTTTTTTGAGTTTGCAAAAGTCCCAATGCAAAATGAGCGTTTGGAATACGTTCGTCATTATGGAACGTAAGAATATATTTTCTCCAGAGTGATATAGTCTCCTTGATTAACAAATTGATATGTTCTGATAGCGCGGATGAATAGATAGATGGATTATAAATCTTAACGAGCCCCTTATCATCGAGACTTGCTAATAAACCTACATGTCCAGCAGCCACTTCTACACCCTGCTGAGCAGTTGCATTCAGAAGATATAAACTCACCGGCCTTTTACGAACAGCATCTCCCGTCTCCATGTTTGACGCTTTATCTGTAAGCCAAACAATATCAAGACCGACATTGTTGGCAAATCTTGCAAGCAGCTCTTCAATCGAAGAACCATGAGCAGCAATAGACCAATGAGGTGGTAAATTCTGATGTCCGTGCCTTAAAATATGGGGGCTAAGCGAACCCTCCTGCAAATACTTAGAACCAGAACTCAAGAACTTTCTAAGTTGCGCTTCATTTAACTCAGTAAACGGATCAGCATCAACAAGCTTGCTCCACAATTGGTCAGAAATATTCTTGTCAGCATCACAAAGTGAAAGGATATGTCTCGTCATCGATTCAGCAACAAGGAAATTGCAATTACGCTGCCACGATAAAACCCAATCTTCATTGAAATCCACCGCCCCAATCATTCCAATTGTACGATAAAACCTTGTTCGCGCTTTGAGATATTGCTTTTTTTGCATTTCCGTAATACCAAGGTTATAATTCGCAACCACCCTTATGATAGGAGAACGACTTTGAATAAGTGTTTTATATAAATTCTCCGCTTGTTCGTTATTGCCGGCTTTCTTCAAACACAAACCCATCATCAACTTAAGGCAATTCCTCAATAAATCTTCTTTTGTGCCGGTCGGAAGACTTTCGTAAAGTTGGTTATAAACAGAATAAGCTCTGTCATAATCCTCTTGTAAATAGAAATCCCGAGCAACTTTCAAAGACAAAGGTTGTTCCGATTGAAATAAAGATTTTGACACTTGAGATTCCTGTGGCACATGTGCGGAATCTTCAATCGTCGATTCCGAAGGAATCGCTTTATAAGCGACAGGCATTGGAAATTGATTCTTGTGCCCGAATAAGGGTTTTAACAGTATAAACAACAACATCATCTCAATAATAATAATACCGGCAACAAGCATTTTCTGAATAACTGAAAAACGCTTTGGCGGGACTGTCTCTAATGCGTATCGATGTTCGCGGCTCGGTTGTTGAACTGCTGCAGTTGGTTGTTGAACTGCTGTAGTACGAGTATTATTGGAATCCGCCAAAAGCTTGTAAAAATCTTCATCTCCAACAAACACATCACGTTCCGAAAGTTCCTCAAAGACTTTCCCCGCAAATAATTCACTGTCCGACGGCACCTCGGAATTATTATCCTGGTGAATATTTTTTTGTTCTACTTTTGCCATAACATCTAACTTGGCCTCTACTATCCTGTTCCAAACCGTCAAACAGTAAAGGCGCAACTCTCAACCCAGTTCTTTTAGAAATAAGCAATAACTGTGCCAGAGATGATTACTAACGGAGAGAACGATGGAATTTGAGGTTTTTGGCTCAAAAACCAATCTACAGAACCAACTTAGAATGTATTTAACAGAAGAAAACGTCAGGATTCTATACGAAATGAAAGATTTTCTTACAAAAGTCAGTGTGACTAATTTCACATCAGAAAGCCATTACTGGTTGAGACAAAAACGGTTGTGATTGTTCTCGGAACTCTTTCTCTCCCCTTTCAGAGGTTTCATGTGAATCTTTTTCGATATTGTACTGCTTAACTTTCGCGTATAGGGTTGCTCTGGTTATACCAAGAAGCGCCGCAGCTCTGGTTTTTTGCCAGCCGGTTTTTTGCAAAGCCCGAGAAATCAATTCTCGTTCAGCTTTCGCCAAAGAAAAATCCCTGATGAGGCCAGGTGCCAAATTACTCGATACACCACTATTTTCAGTTGGATCAATTATTATGCCGTTTAATCCAATTTTGTCGGTTGTTTCCAACAGGATGGCCCTCTCGATAACATTACGCAACTCACGAACATTACCGGGCCAATCGTGCTTTTCCAAGGCCTCAATTGCCAATTCCGTCAGTGATTTTATCTTCCTGCATTTATCCGGGCATATAGTTGTTGTTTTGAGAAAATATTCAGCCAAAAGACGAATATCCTGCCTTCGCTCCTGCAACCTAAGAGGAATCAGGGAAATAGGAAAAATATTCAGGCGGTAATAAAGGTCTCGTCGGAATCTATTGGCCTGAACTTCCTCTTTGAGATTGCGATTGCTTGATGCTATTATGGTTGCATTGCATTCGATCTTTTTTACACCTCCGACTTTGCGAAAGCTTTTCTCCTGGAGCACACGGAGTAATTTAGCCTGAAGCTCCATCGGCATCTCACTTATTTCGTCAAGCAAAAGCGTTCCGGAACCAGCCAATTCCAGAAGTCCTGTTTTTTCACGATCGGCGCCAGTAAAAGAACCTTTCTCGTGGCCAAATAGTTCGCTTTCCAATAAATTTGCGGTCAGAGCTGCACAATTTACAGGAACAAAAGGCTTATCAGGATGCCTTAATATATGGATCGCCCTTGCGGCCAATTCTTTTCCTGTACCCGTTTCCCCAACTATCAAAACTGGGTTACATTGACTAGCAGCCACGGTTTTAATCATTCTGAGTGTACTGAGAATGGCGGTACTGCGGCCGACCATAGATACAGAACAGGCAATATCTTCTGCAAAAAAACGACTTGTATTTTGTTCAGAAACATTAGTTCCTGACTTATTTTTTATACTATTTATAATGCTTTCCAGACGGTTGTAGTCTTGCTTTCCCTTTAAAAAATCATAAGCCCCCATCTTCATAAATTTCTTCGATAAATTATTTTTATCATCATCACTACCAACTACTACAATGGGAGCTTTAATTAAATTATTATCGGTCTTATCGAAATACTCACGAATATGCCGTAGCGTAAACCGATGGTCGAAAAGAATTAAATCCGGATTGACCGTCTGAATGATATCCAAGGCCTCGGCCACATCATCAGCCCCAAATACTTCCTGACTGTTCTCCTGAGCCAGTTGCTGAACTTCGGGGTTCTTACTTATTGCAACAATTCTACGTAAACTCATCCCTGATTAATACTTATTATTGATATTCCTCACTAAGTTGTTTTAACATATAGGCATCTGTGTTTCATATACAAGTGGATATTATAAAGCCATAAATCGACAGACAAGTAGAGACAACTTTAATTTTTTTATGGGACCGGCCAATAATGTCACGGAATTTGTAAAGCTTACAAAAGCATTAATACGATACTATATTTTTATAGGACATTCTTAAAATATAAAAGTAACGCCAATAGCGAAAAAGTGTTGCTTTTTATGGGACTTTCCAGTGTCACTAAGTCGAAATAAATCGAGACGAAAAAATTTTTTTATTCTTAAATATCAAACCGGCAAAATTTTCTGACACACAAGAAAATTTCGCCTTTCTGAGTATCTCTCAGCAAAAACGTTTTTTTGCACATTTAATTTTTAATTTCGATAAGATCTTTCCTTATAAACAGTTATATATCACATAACCAACCGCTTTTTTAATTTGGCACAACAATTGCATCTCTTGATCTGCCTGTTGGTCATGAAAGATAGTGAAGAATCACAGATTACCTGACCAAGATTAGTTTTGTGTTCTTTCGAAAAAGGTTAAAAGCTTATGGCAGAAATAAACACAGCAAGTAACATCCAAGCGGATTATATGAAACTTATGATAACCCAGCTACAAAATCAAAATCCGTTGGAACCATTAGACAATAATGAGATGGCTTCTCAATTGGCGCAGTTTTCACAGCTACAGCAGCTGGAATCAATGAATACAAATTTTTCAGAGGTGTTGACCGCCACGCAGCGCAACTATGCAAATTCACTATTGGGTAAGACCGTCACGTTCTATTCACAGGATGAGGTTAGCGGCGAATATGACAAACAAACAGGCACAGTTGATTCAATTTTCCATGACCCTGAAACCCAGGAAGTCCTCTTGGGTGTCACATCAGGTGAAGGTGACAATATGCAGGAATATACTCTTAGTTTAGGCGCCGTTGTATTAGTAGAGAATTAAATCGATTTAAGATTAATAATATAAAGGAGAAACAGAAATGAGTTTTGCATTGTCAGCTGGAGTGACCGGATTACAAGCCCATCAGAAAATGATCGATGTCGCCGGTAATAACCTCGCCAATGTTAATACTACTGCATTTAAATCCAGTAGAATAACCTTTTCGGAATTGCTGAGTGAGACAATTAAAAGGGCATCACAGCCAACAAGCACTGTTGGTGGTACCAACCCTCAGCAGATGGGTAGTGGGGTCGGAATAGCCGGTATATCTCCGAATATGACACAGGGCAACATCGTTAACACAGGCAACCCTCTGGATCTTGCGATTGAAGGAGAAGGCTATTTTGTATTGAACGATGGCCAACAAAGCATCTTTACTCGCGCAGGAGCGTTCGCTGTTGACGCAGACTCCAACCTGGTGGATCCGTCCACAGGTTATCGTATCCAGCGTATCGGCTCAATAGGTGAAAGTGACGGTTTCCAGATCGCCGGTAACAGCGAACTTAAAATTCCTTATGATGTTGCAATGCCGGCAAATCTCACGACAACAGTATCAGTATCCGGTAATCTAAGCGCCGATGCAACACTTGAGACACCGCAAACACAACAGTTAGCTTCAAATATAACCTATACATACAATAACGGCACTACAGCTGTCGGAGCTACGGAACTCGACGATCTCGACCAGACCACTACCGGAACGTACGACGGCAGTACCACAATCACCGTTTCCGGTTTTGAGCACGACGGGACTCCTTTAGTCGATGCCACTCCTCTTGTCGTAACCGCAACAACTGATATGGACGACCTTATCAGTCATATCAACACTGTTCTCGGAGGCACTAATGCAGTAGCAACTTTAGTAAATGGTCAAATACGTATAACTGACGTTGACAGCGGTTACAGCAGATCGGACGTGGCGCTTACATTTGCAAACCCCACCGCCACAGCCGATTGGCAGGAGCCTGCATACTTTGAGATGTTGACCGTAGGTGGTAACGAGGTCAAGAGTGTTAATATCACGACTTATGATTCTCTGGGTGGTGCACATGTCTTCTCAGGTGCTTTTGTCCGAACAGACACAGCCAATACATGGGATATGGTTTTAACTTCAATCAG
>JASFVS010000162.1:0-7020 GCA_050049715.1 Phycisphaerales bacterium | reverse complement strand
GGAAGCGGATTTAGCCGTTTCACATGTGAATAAAATGAAAGAGAGTATTAATAAACATGGATGGGATGGTAATTGGTTCCTTCGCGCCTATGATTATTTTAGAGAGAAAATCGGAAGTGACGAAAACGAGGAAGGGAAAATCTTTATCGAGTCTCAGGGTTTCTGCGTTATGGCCGGTGTCGGTCTGGAAGACGGCAAAGCGCAATCGGCAATGGACTCTGTCAAAAAGTATCTTGATTGTGAGTATGGCATTGTTTTGAATAATCCGGCTTTTACAAAGTACCATATAAATTTGGGCGAAATTTCCACTTATCCGAAGGGATACAAAGAGAACGCGGGTGTTTTTTGTCACAATAATCCTTGGATTATGATTGCCGAAACGATTCTTGGAAATGGCGACAAAGCGTTTGAGTACTATAAGAAAATTGCTCCATCTTATCTTGAAGACATCAGTGATTTGCACAAAACAGAGCCGTACGTATATGCACAAATGGTCGCCGGCAAGGATGCATATAAACCTGGTGAAGCTAAAAACTCGTGGCTAACCGGAACTGCGGCCTGGAATTTTTATGCTATTACCGAGTACATACTGGGAATCAGGCCTGAATACGATGGATTGTTAATAGACCCATGCATTCCGAATGATTGGGATGGTTTCTCAGTAGAAAGAAAATTCAGAGATTCGGTCTATAAAATAACTGTACAAAATCCAAAGCATGTTTCCAAAGGCATTAAGGAAATTCTTATTGATAACAAAAAGGCAGACGGTAATGTCCTGCCTGTCTTCCAGGATGGAAAAAGCCGTGATGTCACGGTTGTTATGGGTTAACGGTTATTTATTGCACCGCGGGCGATACGGTATAACCAGTACGCCACACCAATAAGCAGCACTGTGCCAATCCAGCCTCCGAACGGTATGGTTTTATCCCAGAAATGCTTGATGATTGGCAGGTCGATGTCAAATTGCTTGAGTATAACGATAGGAATTGCCAGAAGGATTCCCATAAGCGCTTCCCCTGTGATAAGACCCGAAGCAAAAAGCAAGCCGTCTCGGTTGGACCGTTCGATTTGCTCACGAGGGGTGTTCAGTCGCTTATGAAAACGTTGTAATACCCAATGGATTATACCGCCGGCGAAAATCGGCACTGCTAATTCCAGCGGCAAATAAATTCCGATTGCCACAGCAAGTATCGGCATCCGGAAAACACTTTTTTTCGCCTCCAATACAACATCAGCAGCAATAATCACCGCTGCAACAGCCATCCCGATAAATGCAAAGTTCCATGGCATGTCTCCTTTGAAAACACCCTGCGAGACCGAGGCCATAAGATTTGCCTGAACGGCCGACAACGCATCCGAACCGGCGCCTTCCTGGCCCTTGAAACCGTAGGCTTTATGCAGGAGCATCAAAACCGGAGCGATAACGATTGCCCCGGACAATGTCCCCACAATTTGCATCACCTGCTGCTTCCAGGGAGTAGCTCCAACGAGTCGTCCCGCCTTCAGGTCCTGCATATTGTCACCTGCTATCGCCGCTGCGCAGCAGACAACGCTGCCGATTATAATTGCCGCCGCTGGGCCGTTTTCGGCGCCTTTACCCATGAGAAGCAATAATAAAAGCGAGGAAACAACAATAGTTGCAATCGTAATACCCGAGATAGGATTGTTGGATGAGCCGACCAATCCAGCCATATACCCGGCCACCGCGGAAAAAAGAAAACCGGCAACAAGCATAACAACAGCCATCGGCAGGGATATAGATACTTTTGCAACGAAGAGCTGATATACCAGGAATAAAGGAATAATCGAGCCAATAATCAAAATAAGAACCCATTTCATTGGCATATCTTTTTCTGTTCGTTCGATTACAACTTGTTCATGTGTCATTGCTCGATATGCTTTCAGGCCGCTCTTGATACCGCTTAGAAGCGATCTTCGCATCTTGAAGATAGTCCATAGGCCGCCTATAAGCATAGCTCCGACTCCGATATAGCGCGTTTGTGATGACCAGATACTATATGCCCTGTCAACGGTGTTGCCATCTACGGCAGCATCGGAAAATGCCGCACAGATAGGAATTGCGATATACCAGTTGGCGACACCGCCGAGAAAGATTAATACGGCTATATTTAATCCTACGATATAACCGACTGAAATCAAAGCGGGACTCAGGTTTGAGCCGCCGTAAACTATTGTTCTACTGACGCCCCTTGCTCCTTCTATAACTTCAGGCCACAGGCCGATCCCTTTTGCCGAAATCTTAAACAACCCTCCCACGAGAGCGGCCTTTGCTATTGTCCATACACCCTTTCCACCCTCCTGACCGGTCTCAAGAACCTCCGCCGTAGCGATACCTTCGGGAAATTGGAGTTTACCTTCGACGATTAACGAACGGCGCAGTGGAATAGTGAACAGTACACCCAGAAGGCCGCCAAACGCAGAGATAATTGTAATCCACAGGAAATTTATCCCGCCAAAGCTGTCCCAATATCCCAGGATAACCAGTGCCGGCAATGTGAAGATAACACCGGCGGCTAATGATTCACCTGCCGATGCTGCCGTTTGAACAATGTTGTTTTCGAGGATATTGCTTTTCCGGAAGAGCTTTAGTACACCCATAGAGACAACCGCCGCCGGGATTGAGGCTGAAATTGTCATCCCGGCAAACAAGCCCAAATAGGCATTGGCCGCCGCCAATATCATCGAAAGAAAAACGCCTAAAATAAATGCTTTAACTGTGATTTCCGGTATCGATCGTCCTTCTAAATCCATGAATGTCCCCGTTTAATTTTTTGGAAAATTACAACTACCCCTTAAGACCTTCACCAATATACTACAGTTGTTCCCATCAACTATTTTACAAACTCGGCAACAAAATATTTCGGCGTCAGCGGTTCACCTGTTGCACGCTCAATCATTTCATTCCAATGATAGAGAGCCCCGGCTTCAAAAACATTCTTGGTTAAAAAATCACCGGCCTGCCTTTGCCCGACATAACTGACGTTTTCGTCCGATTCGAGCTTTAGGACCTCGTGAACAATACGGTTATGTAACTGGGACGCCAGCAATTCACCTAACATATAATTATGGTAATAACAGGGTGCGATGGCAAAATGAATCTTGGCTGCCCAGTCCGGCTGGTTACGTCCCCGTGGCTTATTTACAAGCTGATACTTCTTTACCATTTGCCACCAGAGTCGGTTAAGGTTCTGGTCGGGATTTGCATACAGCCGTTTTTCAAAATCGTACATTACCATCGCCCAGCGTGCGAAAATAAGTTGCTTAAGCTGGGCGTACTTAATGCTTACATTTTCAATTTCGGCCCGATGCTGTTCGGACAAGTTAAGCATTTGCTGCATCCATGCAGGATTACGGCTCAATCGGCCGAAGAACATAGCAATAGCTTCTGTTGTAAAAATATGTGCCGGCTCTCTGAGCAGGTAAGGCATTTGTGGGTCGTGATATTTATCGTAAACAGCGTGACCCAGTTCATGCAAAATAGTTTCCATCCATGTCTCGTTATTTTTCAGATTGCACAGAATACGCACGTCGCCTTCCCGGTCAATGTCCGTACAAAAAGCGTGCGGATTTTTACCCTCCTTCTCGTAAAGGTCGCTGTTGGCAAGGATAGATTCAACCGGCAGCCCGATACCGGAATAGAATTTCGCGGCTAATTCCTTAATATCTTTGTTTTCATAATAAACATCCAAGTCCAGGTCATAAACCATAGGTGTTTCCTGGAAGAACGGGTCGTGATAATGCCAGGGCATAAGCTCAGTGACGGCTATATTATATTTGGCCGCTAATATTCGGTCTAAATCAGCCTTTAACTCGGCAAAAGGCTCGTTGGTCAGTTTATAAAGCTGCTCGAAAATCCGGTCCAGCTCTTCGACATCCTGTTCGGCGGTGGCCAGTGAAAGAGTATGAAAATTGTCAAAGCCGAGTTTTCGGGCCGCTTTGTTTCGCAGCTTAACTAATTTGATAATATCGTTAGCTACTGCAGTTCCAACTTGTTTACTGGCCAGCCACGCTTGCTCTCTCTTGTCTGAATTTGTCTGAGTTTTAAGAATTTCCTTTATTTCATTATCGGTAATTTTTTCTCCATCGATGGTACCGCGAAAAGTGCTGAAGTTCTTTTCTATTTCTGTGCCCAAATCGACGATTTGTTTCAGCAGCTCCGGCTCTATTTGGTTCTCCAGATAAGCATTATAAAGCAGACTTAACTCTCGGGACAATACGGGGTTCTTTACTTTGCCGGATTCTTTCACCTCTTTAAGAAAGCTGAAATCCTCAGGGTCGCTGTAAATTTGTCGAATTTCAAGCGTTAATTCGCTGACCTTGTCGTAATCCTTGGATTTACCGCTGATTGACGCATCCCAGTAGGCAAGACTCATCTCTTTGGCAACAGGCCGAATTTTCTCGACATGGGCTGTAATGAACTCTGTCATTTCTGTCTCTTTCGCGTTTTGTGCACAGCCGATTATGGCAATGCTTGTTAAAAACGTTGTAAAAAATATTGATAAACTTTTCATGATTTTGTACTCCTGTCTAATATCGAGATTGTGTCCCCATAACTTTTTTGCATAAGGCATATTAACATCTCTTTTTTTTGAAATCAAGTTAGTTCTGCGAACGTCGGGATTTAACCTTTGTTATTTTTCGTGCTCGTCCATTTCTTCTTTGAACTCTGGCAATAACACCTGTAACATATTGCAAAACACAAAGGATAATGTTTGGTAAATCAAGTAAAGGGCAAAATCAATTATGGCTAAAAGCAAGTACTTGACCTCACCGGTTCCTTCTAAAAAAATGCCCACTGGCATTCCTTATATCCTAACCACTGAAGCGGCCGAACGTCTCGCATTCTACGGAATGAGTTCCATACTCATCGTGTTCATGACTAAATATCTCATGGGGCCCAACGGTACACTCAACGCTATGGCCGACGAACCCGCAAAGGCATGGTTCCACTTGTTCACCGGAGCAGTCTATTTTATGGCAATTGTAGGGGCTGTTATCTCAGACGTCTGGCTCGGCAAATATAAGACTATTATTTGGTTCTCCCTGCTTTACTGTGTAGGATTCTTCATTATGGCATGGGACCACACTCGAGTTGGATTAACAGCAGGATTGATTCTAATCGCTGCCGCTTCCGGCATTATCAAACCAAGCTTGACTGCCAACGTAGGCGACCAGTTCGGGGCTTCCAACAAGCACTTGATAGAGAAAGTCTATTCCTGGTTCTATTTCTCAATCAACCTCGGAGCCGCCATTTCTATGTTTGTCTGTCCGATTCTGCTGGATAAATACGGCCCCACCATCGGCTTCGGCGTCCCCGCAATCTCTATGGTCATTGCAACGCTGACCTACTGGTTGGGTCGACACAAACTGGTACATATCCCCCCCAAAGGCAGAACCGGCTGGAGGGAAACGCTCGACAAAGAAGATGTTAAAGCATTGAAAAAACTCTGTATCATTTTTTTATTCGTATCCATGTTCTTCGCTTTATTCTACCAGTCGGAATCCGCATGGGTGCTTCAGGCTGAAAAAATGAATCTCAACTGGCTCGGTATGACTTGGAGACCGGCTCAAATGCAGTCGGCCAATCCCTTTCTCATAATGATACTCATTCCGATTTTCTTATGCGTAATTTACCCGGCCCTCAATCGGCTCTGGACATTAACACCCCTGCGAAAAATCGGTATCGGCATGTTTCTTACAGCAGCAAGTTTTCTGGTTCCGGTTTGGATTGAAAATCAGCTCGAGGCCGGTATCCGGCCTTCCATAGGCTGGCAATTTTTCGCATATATATTTCTGACCGGTGCCGAAGTCATGGTCTCAATAACGGTGCTTGAATTCGCATACACCCAGGCCCCCAAAAAAATGAAGTCTTTGATACAGTCAGTCCAGTTGTTCTCAATCTCACTTGGAAACTTCTTCACTGCCGGGGTAAATAGTCTCATAAAAAACGAAGATGGCACCAGCAAATTACCGGGGGCCAGCTACTACTGGTTTTTTGTAATAGCCATGCTGGTGACAGCTATACTTTTCATCCCATTAGCAAAATGGTACAAACCCAGAGAGTACATCCAGGATGAAAGCCCGGCGGAATCATCAGCCTGATCGTAGACAAGGAACTATTAATAAAACGAACTTGATATGAAGCGAATTATTTCCGTATCACGCAGAACTGATATACCGGCCTTTTACGGCGACTGGTTTATGACCCGGCTTAAAGAAGGCTTCGTGGGTTTAGTCAATCCTTTTAGTGGCAAAAAATATATAGTGCCGCTCAAGCCTGAGGATGTTACGTGCTTCGTATTCTGGTCGAAGGATTTTAGTCCTTTTATTGAGAATTTAAAGATTCTTGACCGGTTAGGTTATAAATTCTATTTCAATTATACGGTGACGGGTCTGCCGGAGGTTTTCGAAAATGATGTTAATAAACAATCGGCAATAGATGCCTTGAAACAGCTTGGCAAAATGTATTCACCACGACATATCAACTGGCGGTTTGACCCAATCATCTTAACCGATACTCATGACCGCAATTTTTACATCGGCGCCTTTGAGAAACTTGCGTCGGAGTTCGCCGGATGTGTGGAACGTTGTTATTTTAGTTTTGTAAATTTATATAATAAGGTTATACGCAATTTTGAAGAGCTTGAGAAAGCGGAAGGTCTGAAAATTTCAAATTGCAGTGATAACTTCAAAGTCGAGCTGGCAAACGACTTGGCGGATATTGCGGAGCGATACGGAATCCAGATGTTTTCCTGCTGCGGCGATTATTTAGTGAGCGATAAGATATATAAGGCACATTGTATTGACGGCGATATTATTGAAAGCCTGTTTTTTCCTGATGGTTTTCGATACAAACAAAAACCCACGAGGAAGGAATGCGGCTGCACTGAAAGCACCGATATCGGGACGTATGATACCTGCCCTCACGGATGTGTTTATTGTTATGCGAATATGAATAAACAAAAAGCCTGCAAAGCTTTTAATAACCACGACAAAGAT
>JASFVS010000161.1:0-7033 GCA_050049715.1 Phycisphaerales bacterium | reverse complement strand
GCCGTAATGAGCGGCAAACTTGAAGAAGCCACAAACTGGGAAGTTATGGTAGGTCCAAGGGAGTGTTCGATGCTGCCAAAATATCTTCAGGAAATCTGGAATTAAACCGGCTGTTCGTTGCTCGATGTTAGATAATTCGTCAAATGAAACCTGAGCGTATAAAATCGAGTACCGAGAATCGAGAATGGAAGAAAAACAAAAGAAAAAAGTTACAATTCATTTTCAACCAAGCGGCCTTAAAATACAAGTGCCGTCTGGTGCGGTTTTACTTGACGCCGCCCACAAAGCCGGCATTTATTTAAGCAGTATCTGTGGTGGCGATGGATACTGTGGCAAATGCAAAGTAATAATTAACGAAGGACAATCTCAAAGCAGACCAACCGCCTTACTCACACCCGATGAAATAAGAGAAAACGTAGTTTTAGCCTGTCAGACCAAAGTGCTTTCTGATATGACTATAACTGTTCCCAAGTCTCATACTTTGGAGACAAGCCAAATCCTGATGGACACAGATGCACACCGATTCAGCGAGCTTGCCGGTGAAGTACGTGCGGGAATATTCGAATTCGACCCTCTTGTCAGAAAAATATATGTCGAGATGTCCCCGCCGACCGTCCATGACCACACAGCCGACCATGAGCGTTTGTATCTGGCTATACGTGAGCAAATTGATGCCCCTATCATGCAAACCGGTTTTCGTATTCTTCAGAAACTCCCTAAATTACTTCAAAGCTGCGACTATAAAGTTACTGTAACTATTGGCCGCAGAGGTGACACTACCGAAGTTATTGAAGTTGAAGCAGGCAATCATTGTAAAAGGAACTTCGCCGTAGCCGTTGATCTCGGCACAACGACCGTTGTAGCCCACCTACTTGACCTGACAAACGCCGAAACAATTGATACCGAGGCCACTTATAACAGCCAGATAAATTTCGGTGAGGATTATATCCGCCGAATCATATATGCCGAAGAAAACGACGCCTTTGACGAAATGCAAAATCGCCTTGTAGGTGACGTGAATAATCTGATTGTAACGCTGGCCTCAAGAAAAAAAATCGACTTACAGGACATTACAACGGTAATTTGCGCCGGCAATACCGCCATGATTCACTTTTTACTAAATCTTGACCCGACAAGAATTCGCCGAGAGCCGTACGTTGCCTCCGCCGGCTTTGTCCCCCCAATTCGAGCAGCCGAGGCAGGCGTCCAGATTAACAAACGAGGCTTGTTATACTGTTTGCCCAGCGTCGCCGCCTATGTAGGCAGTGACATTGTAGCCGGTGTTTTGGCTACACGAATCTTTACCAAAAAAGGCATCATATTATTTGCAGACATAGGAACAAACGGCGAAGTGGTTCTCGGTAACCACGAATGGCTGGTTTGTGCATCAAGTTCGGCCGGCCCCGCATTCGAAGGAAGTGGAATTAAACATGGTATGAGGGCCGGTGCAGGAGCCATAGAAAAACTAACTATTCTTGACAATGGTTCCATAAAGCTTAAAACAATCGCCGATACAGCTCCAGTCGGTATCTGCGGTTCAGGTCTTCTTGATACTCTTGCCGAATTATTTTTACACGGCATAATAGACCGGACAGGAAAACTCAAAACCAATGGCCAGCCGGAATTAACTGAAGGTGATGAAGGTCGGCAATTCCAAATCGTGCCTTCCGGGAACGAGCATCAGGAAATAGTAATCACACAGGCGGATATCGATAATCTAATTCGTTCAAAGGCGGGTGTTTTTGCCGCCATCAGAGTACTTATGGAGTCAACCCAAACGAAACCCCAGGACCTCGAGGCAATTTATCTGGCCGGCGGATTTGGAAATTTTCTGAATGTTAGTCAGGCCGTCACTATTGGAATGTTGCCTGATATACCTATAGAGAAAATTCAATTTGTGGGAAATACCTCAATAGCAGGGGCAAAAACTGTTATGCTAAGCCGAAAGGCTCTGGAAGCAGCAGAAGAAATCGCAAAAAGTATGACGTATTTTGATTTGATGAGCCATACAGGATATATGGAGGAATTTACCAGGGCCAATTTCTTACCACACACGGATTTATCACTATTCCCATCCGTAACCTCGGTTAAGTGTGAAAGGTAAAAACAAAACATAGTACACGATTCACAGAAAATAAGAGATAAAAATATGGCAACAACTATAGCAATAAGCGGAAAAGGCGGTTCAGGCAAAACAACATTAGCCGCCATGATTATCAGGTCCCTTCTTTCTCAACCCAATAAAAACAGTGTGCTTGCAGTGGATGCCGACCCTAATTCCTGTCTTGGCGTGACCTTAGGAGTCCCACCTATCGGTACCGTCGCAGATATTCGCGAAGAAACACGCTCCAAACCACCGAGTAACACCGGCATGGATCGCGTGCGCTCGGTTGAATACGGCATTCAACAGGCAATTACCGAAGCTGAGGGATTTGATTTGCTCACAATGGGTCGCCCTGAGGGGCCGGACTGCTATTGCGCAGTCAATAATATGCTCCGGAGGTTTCTGAATGAGTTAAGTACACAATACCAGTTTGTACTTATAGACAATGAAGCCGGAATGGAACACCTTTCCCGCCGAACAACTAATAACGTAGATTTGCTTCTTATCGTAGCAGAACCAACTCCCATCGGTGAACTTACAGCTAAGAGGATTTTTGAACTCGCGAAAAATTTACCGATTGTTGTAAAGCAAATCGGCGTGATATGGAACAGAGCATCAAATAACAAAGAAATTGACGGGATAGACTCTTTCGGGTATATACCTTACGATAACACCGTGTCCGAGGCCTCAATGCAGGGAAAAACAGTCTTTGATCTTAACGATGAAAGCCCAGCGTTTGTGGCAATTCGAAGAATACTCGAACACGAAAGCATTTTAGCTTCGAGTTAATCATAAACAGTAAACCTTTTTTGGAGAACCCAATATGCCAGTTCCTGAAGTTGCAGAAAGTTTTACCGGCTCAGTAAATAAAGTTACCCTGGGAGCAACCACAGATAACGGCGGCACTCGAACTTCAACAGTTACCGTAGGCGGAGCACGCAATGTTGTCTATGGCGGCGCAGATGCAGGTGAAAAACCTGTTATTGCCATGGACGTTTTGGATAGCAAACCTGAAGATTGGCCCGACATTTTGCTTGAACCATATAAAGATGTGCTTGACAGCCCGGGTGACTGGGCCAAAAAATGTGTCGAGGAATTCGGGGCAGAATTAATTTGTATCAAATTCGAGGGTATTCATCCCGACAGAGGCGATAAAGATGCCGACCATGCCATTAAAGCAACAGAAGAAGTCTTAAAAGCAGTCTGTGTACCTTTGGTGTTGTGGGGTTGTGGAAATGATGAAAAAGATAATCAGATTATGCCCAAGGTAAGCGGTGCTGCAAAAGGTGAAAAGTGCCTAATCGGAACAGTGACGGAGGACAACTATAAATCCCTAACCGCTATTGCCCTTGCCGACAATCATTTCCTTATAACGGAAGCTCCTCTTGACATCAACATTGCCAAACAAGTCAACATTTTGGCTTCTGATATGGGCTTTCCATTAGAGCGAATAGTGACGTTTCAGTCTACAGGAGCTCTTGGATATGGCATAGAGTACGCTTATTCGATCCAGGAACGTCAACGTATCGCGGCCTTAAGTGGCGACAAAATGATGGCTATGCCGGTAATCTGCGACGTAGGCTACGAGTCCTGGCGGGCAAAAGAAGCCAAGCTCAAAGATGCACCGGGCTGGGGCCCGGCCGCCGACCGAGGGCCGATGTGGGAAACAGCTACTGCAGTGTGTTTACTGCAGGCCGGTGTCGATATAATCCGGATGCGTCATCCTAAAGCCGCTGCTACGGTCAATAACTTTATCAATCAAATATGGCAGAACAATAAATCGTAAAGGCAATAACTTAGAAGAATTGCCGCTGAAGGGAGAAAGGAAAAAGATATATGATATTAATCGCAGAACGAATCAACGGTATGTTTACCAATGTCAAACAAGCTATTGCCGATAAAGACAAGAAAGTCATTCAGGAATTAGCTAAAAAGCAAACCGCTGCAGGCGCTGCATATCTTGACGTCAACGTAGGTACTGCCGCTGCAGACCAGGAAGGTACTATGCAATGGCTGGTCGAATCTATCCAGGAAACCTGCTCTACACCTCTGTGCCTTGATTCCCAGAAACCAGATGTTATCGCGGCCGGTTTAAAAGTCGTTAATGCTGAGAATGGCGTTATCCTGAATTCAACGCCCCTGAACAAAAAAAGTGACGAAGAAATATTCGATAAATACATTGAAATGGCCAATCAGGCAGGCCCGAAAGCAAGTATCATCACCCTTACTATGGACAAAAACGGTGTACCTCAGGACATCAATACACGTGTAGCAATAGCTGCAGAAATCGTATCAAAAGCGATGGAAAAAGGATTCAATACCCAAAGGTTATTTATTGACCCTATCATTTTGCCGGTCAAAGTACCAAATGCCCAAAAACAGCCCGGCAATATTTTAACTGCAATGGATCAGATAAAATACCTATCAGACCCGGCACCGCATATGACAATAGGATTGTCCAATCTTTCTCAGGGAGCTGCGGAAAGAAGCCTTATAAACCGAGTATTTCTTGCCATGGCAATTGCGCACGGCCTAGATTCAGCTATCGTCGATGTGCTTGACAAGGACTTAGTAAATATAGTAGCCACTTCCGAAATGCTAATGAACAAGCAGATATATTCGGATTCGTTTCTGAAAGCCTATACTTCGGCATAGGAGCTATTAAGAACAGTAAAATAGCCACTTAGACAGGAATGTAGTTATATAAATAGCAAGATAGTGTTAAAAAAAAGCCCTTCGGTTGTACCTGTTTAAAGGAATTTCGAATATATTAAATCGCTCTTGCAAAATCCCCTACCGCTACAGAGTCGAGCGAAAAAGTGTCACATGAATAATTTGCTGATGCGATTTACAAGGAAGGACATATGAAACTCGATCCAACAAAAATGAAAGATTGGCAGGTCGCCGAAGCCGCCGAAGAAACAATGATACCTATAAGCCAGCTTGCCCAAGAAATGGGTTTGCAGGAAAGCGAACTGATCCCCATGGGCCGTAAGCTGGCTAAAGTCGATTACCAACAAGCCCTTTCCCGCCTTAAAGACGCACCAACAGCAAAATACATCGATGTTACGGCAATTACTCCAACGCCCTTAGGTGAAGGAAAAACGACAACCGCTATCGGCCTGATTGAAGGTCTGGGAAAGCTCAACAAAAAAGTAGTCGGCGCTATAAGACAGCCCAGTGGTGGGCCCACCTTCAATATCAAAGGCTCAGCGGCCGGTGGTGGCCTGGCCCAGTGCATACCTCTAACACCTTTCTCTATTCGTCTTACCGGCGATATAGATTGTATTACAAACGCGCACAATCTTGCTATGGTCGCCCTTACTTCACGTATGCAGCACGAACGTAACTATGACGATGCCCGTCTGGCAAAAAGCAAATTAACGCGAATAGATATCGACCCGGAAAGTGTCCAAATGAAGTGGGCAATGGATTTCTGTGCTCAAGCTCTTCGTAATATCAGAATCGGCCAGGGTGGAAAGATGGATGGTTACGAAATGGATTCGGGTTTTCAGATTACTGTTTCGAGTGAAATTATGGCAATTCTCTCGGTTGCCAAGAACCTGAAAGACCTGCGAGAACGCATGGCTAAAATTGTTGTGGCCTATGACAAAAAAGGGAACGAAGTGACAACATCCAACCTCGAAGTTGACGGTGCAATGACCGCATGGATGGTCGATGCGATAAATCCAAATCTTCTGCAAACTATAGAAGGACAACCTGTATTTGTTCACGCCGGACCGTTTGCAAATATTGCTATCGGTCAAAGCTCCGTTATCGCAGACATGATTGGGACGAAATTAGGTGATTACCACGTAACAGAAAGTGGCTTCGGAGCTGACATAGGTTTTGAGAAATTCTGGAATCTGAAATGCCGCATGTCAGGTCTCGTACCTAATGCTGTTGTAATCGTTGCAACCATCCGTGCCCTTAAAATGCACGGTGGCGGTCCGACCGTTAAACCCGGTTTGCCCCTGAGTGAAGAATACACCACCGAAAACCTCGAATTAATAGAAAAGGGTTGTGAGAACCTCATCGCTCATATTGAAACGGTAAAGAAAAGCGGCGTACGCCCAGTTGTCTGCGTAAACAGTTTCTATACAGACACCAAGGCTGAAATTGAACTTGTCCGTAAAATCGCAGACCAAAATGGAGCCTTGGCAGCAGTATCCGCACACTGGCTTAAAGGCGGTGAAGGCGCAATCGAACTGGCCGAAGCTGTAGTTGAAGCCTGCAACGAAACAAATAATTTCAAATTCCTTTACGAACTCGAAACACCTCTTAGAAAACGAATTGAGCTAATCGCAAAGGAAGTTTATGGTGCAAACGGCGTGACATATTCCGACGAAGCACTCGAAAAAGCTAAGGCTATGGAAGCCGACCCGGCCAGTAAGACCTTAGGAACCTGCATGGTCAAGACACACCTGAGTTTATCACACGATCCTGACCTGAAGAACAGGCCTACCGGATGGGAGCTCCCGATACGGGATATACTTGTTTATAAAGGTGCGGGCTTTATCGTGCCCGTTGCAGGAGCCATTAAACTAATGCCCGGTACCGCTTCCAATCCGGCATTCCGCCGTATCGATGTGGATGTCAATACGGGAAAAGTTCAAGGATTATTTTAACCGATTATTAGTTACTGGTTATTCAAATGCAGGATGCAAGAAGTGTTTTAGTTATAGGGGCCGGAATCGCCGGCGCGACTGCAGCACATCGTCTCAGTCAGGCAGGCCTGCATGTCCATCTTATCGACAAAGAAGCTTCAATAGGCGGCCATGTCGTCAAAATGGGTTGTAAAGCTACTGACGTTTGCCTGCGTTGTAATGTCTGTGTAGCAAACGAACTGCTAAGAACTGTGTCCACATCGCAAGAGATTAATATCAACACTCGTACCCAACTTTCCAAGTTGGAAGCCGGTGCGAATGG
>JASFVS010000160.1:0-7034 GCA_050049715.1 Phycisphaerales bacterium | reverse complement strand
AATACATTTTTGTCCGGGTTCTTAGCTCCACATATAGTCAGCTTAGCATCAATTCCGGCATCTCTCAATAGTCCGGTCGCTCTAATAGCAGTATCGCATCCTTTACGAAACCATTGACGTCCTACAAGCAATAAATTGCACGGACTTTGATGCGGCATCTTAACATGGTTTATTTGCGAAGGTATATACTTTTCATCCAGGTTGGGACCGAACAAAGCAACAGACAGCTTTTGAGGGTCCGCACCGTAATCATTAATCGCCGACTTCGCCGCCCAAAGTGAGCGATAAATAATTGCGTGCGCTTTATCGATAGCCATTTTTTCCAATTGGTGCCCCTGCTTTTTGGTTCCCTCACAAAGGTTGGAATGGGATGGATAATAGTCAACCATCAATGAAAATGTTGTATCACAACAATATAATATGGGAATATCTGTGTTAGAAAAAGCGATAACAATAGAACCTTTATCAGCTAGGATAAAATCATAATCTTTACCCTCCAAAAGCCGTTTGAGACGCTTGGCATACGCAAGAGATACGGGGATAGTTCTTTCCCACTGATATCTTTTACCCCGCAGTTTGTAAATCAGTTGAATTACCATTTGCCAAATGACAACCTTTAAAATATCAAAGTGGGTAAATAAATAAAAGACAGATTTTTTTGGCGGAAGCAGCGGCTCAATAAAATCAACATCACCGATGTGCTTCTTAAAAGCTTTTGACATGTAATAGGCAGTGCCCGATAAGCTGTTTTGATCTGCAATATTCCGGCTTGATATAAAAGCCACTTTGTATCGTTGCTGTGGTTTCACCAGATTTTCCCTTAATGTTTAACTGACTTTTTACATTTAAACAGTTAAAAGCATGTTCTCTCATTACAACATCAACAATAAAAACATCTGCCTGAAATACCGTATTTTTCTAAGACAGTTTTCCTTCGGGTCCATATCAAAAGCCGGATTGCGGGCCCTCACTCCCTCGAATCCTGCCATTTTCACCCTAGACTTGCCCCTTTTGGCTAAACGCGTAATATACCATAAAAAAGACTTTTTGTCAATTCAATTAAATGCAATTCCAGTGAGCGAGTTAGAGAATTAGTGATTAGGAAGATACTGGCCCCCTAAAAGAGTGAGACACCTGATAGGGTATGGTTTATAATCTAGGAAGTTACACTTCGGACGATACGGACTACAAAACACTAAGCAAGGGCCATTCCCACCCCGAAATTGATTCGTGGTTTAAAGATTCATAAGCTGGCCTCCGGCAGAAGAACCACCAAACTGTCATTTCGACCGAATTGAGCTTGTGCCGTAGGTACGGAGTCGAAGGGATCGAGGCATCATGCCAAGCCCCTCTTCATACCGAGTTCTTCTCCTTCATACCGAGCGGAGACGAGGCACTACCCCAATCCTTCCAGCAACTTCTGCGACTCTTCAACATTCGGGTCTAATATCTCTTTCCTGCACGCAACCGCTTTCTTTAGCTGCTTTCGTGCCTTTACTTTATCGCCCTCAGCCAAATAGACCTCCCCTAACAAATGCTCCGCTTCGCCCCCGTGCTTTCTTGCGAAAGCAAGCTGAAGACGGCACCAGGAACGCTGCTGCTTCGCCAAATGGTCGTGGGGGTCATTGTATATTCGATTACGGGGCTTTTTTATGGCCTCGAACGTTAGAGGTTCATCTTGACCAATCACTCCGCCAGCGCGCGCCTGCCTTGCTCTGCTGTTGCCGAATCGAGAGGGATGTTGCCGCCGGCGGCAACGATTTGTTGCCCATCTCGCGAGAGTAGAAATCGCAAGAACTCCGCCGCCGGACCACCGAGTGGTTGGCGCGGGGGCTTGTTTACACAGACGTAGAGGAACCGGCTCAGCGGGTACCTATGGTTGCGGACGTTCTCCTCCGTCGGGGCATAGAAGCGTCCATCAGCCCCGGCCAGCGGGACTACCCGCACCCCCTTACAGACGAAGAAGATGCTGGCAAATCCGATAGCTCCCGGATCCGCGGCAACGCCTTGCACAATAGATGACCCTCCCCCCTCAACTCGCAGTGACAGCCGAAATGCGCCTCCATCCAGCACCTGCTGTTGAAAGATTTGGTGTGCGCCATCATCGGGGCCGTACCCGTACAGAGTGATCCGACGATCGGCCCACTCTGTCGTAAGTCCGGCCTGGCCCCACGTCTCAATCGAACTGCCGACCCGGCGCTGTGTCCGGGAAAAGATACCATCCAACTGCCCAAGCGTCAGTCCGGGCACCGGATTCTTCTTATCGACGTAGATAGCCAAGGCATCGGCAGCCACTTTGATTTCGGTGGGCGGGTAGCCGTATTTCTTGGTGAAACTCTGGACCTCCTCGGGCGTGAGCGGCCGGCTCATCGGCACGATGTCGGCGCGGCCCTCCAAGAGTGCCGAGTGGGCGATGTTTATCGGGCTGGTGGTGACTTGCAGCGTCACGTCCGGGTACATTCTCCGGAACTCGGTTGCGAGGCGGGCCACGAGATTGGTGGTCGTGGGCTCGCCGATGCTGGTGACCTTTCCCGGGAGACCAACTACGGGCTCGTAGGGCGGCAGCACATCGAACAAGGTGCGCGTGCCATTCGCGTCACCCACGGCAACAGGGAGAGCAGTGTAGGCCTTATGGACGACCGGGTCGCTTGCGCCGCGCCCGTCGGTCACCGGCGGCGAAGAGCAGCCCGTCACGACGGCACAGACCAAGGCAATGACCGTCATCAAGTGCAGCCGCCACGTCATTTAGACATCTCCTTTCTGCCCGCATCACTCGCGTTTCCTGCGACTATCCTGAGCTGCCTAATGACTAGGAACACCGCCACCAGGCAGAGGATGAACACCGTAAACAGGATGCCGATCGCCGCGTAGACCCGCCAGAAGGCATCGTGTACCACCCGTTGGCTCTGCTCGGCTGCCATCTTCATCCGCTCGTCGGCTGACTGGCTCACCTGCTGAATTCGGCGGTCCCATTCTGATGATCCGAGCAATTCGTTCGATGACTTTAGCATATCATTCATCTTTCCCACGACCACCTCCAGTTCCTTCAGCCCCTCCATATACTCGCGGATTTCGAACGGGCGAGACGACTTCCTGTCTACACTATCATACCGGGCGATCAAACCGTCCACTGCCTTGAGTATCTCGTTGAGTGACTTGCTTGTCTGTCCTATGGAGGTGACGAGATCATTCGCATCGCTTACAACGGCCCTCACATTGGCGACCGTCGTATCTGCCTGCTTCGTGCGGTTGTCGAAGGCGCTGAAGATGTCCTCCTTCAGCGTATCCACCTGCCATCGTAACAGGGTTGGTTCGCGCTTGAGCATGTAGAACATCCGCTCCGTGAGCAGGCGGGTCTCAGCGACCGCCTGACCCGCTTGACCGACGTTGGCGAGCAACCCGCTGGCGGCGAGCACCTCGGAGTTGGCGGACTTACCGCGGCCGATGGCGAAGTTAGAGAAGCGGACAAACGATACTCTGACCATGTCGGGGTTGTGCCGCCGCCAGTCCCAGAGCAGGTAATCCAGCAGGTCGATCTGGTCAGGCCTGAGCACTTGGGAAGCCAAAGCCCAAGCCTCCACTCGGCCGTGGTGCAAAGCCCGGATCAGCACCTCTTCGCGGCCCGCGAATACCTCCGCGACCCTGTCGTCGTCTATCCACACTTGACTAACCAGCGTAGTAACGATCACCAGGTCGAGCATACGTGTGAATGCATCAGCGTTGCTGGCAATGTCGTAAATGTTCGTGGCACAGTCCGCCATCAGTACCTGCGCTTCGCGACGCTGCACCGGGTCGGGATTATTCTTCTTCAGGGCATCGCAGGCGGAATAGAGCAGACCGACGTAGCGATCGGCAAAGGCGCGGGTCAACTCGTCAAGCTCCGCCGCCTCGATCGGCTGGTTGCCGTCCGTTGCGCCCACTTGGCGCGACCCGTCCTTCGCTGGATTCCCCGCCGGCGCGGCGCAGCCGCCGCAAACGAGCAAAGCGATCCAAACCCCCAGCAGCAAGGCTAATTGGTATGTCCGCAAATACAAGCGCATAGCTTGCTTCCCGCTACGGAAAAGCCCATACTTTGTTTGGGTTCCCGGTCCTTTGTATCTTCGTACCCAGAGTTCATTGCCTTTGGTATCATACTTGATGGTCGCATAATCATAAAACTCTATTCCCCCGGTTCGGCACAAGTCCTTACTATTGCTTTTCGGGCTTGCGAGGCTTCCGCAGCACGTAGCTGGCTATGACAAGCCCCAGAATAGAGCCCATTATGAAAGTAAGAATCAACAGTAGGACTAACGGCATCGTAACCGTGACAGAGAGCAGTTTTGTGTCCACCGCCTGCCTGTTCTGGATAAAAACTATCAGCGACAACAATGAAACAACCAAAATTACGATAATCTTGACTTTCGTCATTTTTCGGAGCCCTTCTCTTTCCTGCATTATATATTCCCGCATCTTATTACATTTCCGCTGCTCATCAGCATATTATCCACTCTTATTTCGCCGAGTCAATAAAAATCCACGATACTTTTTGCGTTGTCAAATTCGCAAATAAAAAAGCTGGCTATAAACACAAGCTGGCCTTTGGTTTTTTCCATTCTTCCAACTAAAAACCATGTCCTGAGCAAAGCCTGCCCTGAGCTACGTCGAATGGGTCGAAGGATAAAAACTAAAAACTCAAAACTTCACGCAGTGACAGCAAGAGCGCTGTTTATCCGCATAATGGCCTCGTCGATTTCCTCGGCGCTCTTGACGCCTATCACAACCGCATCCACTAAGCCGGACTGCATGGTATATCGTATGGATTTCTCGCGGTCTTCGGGATTTGTAAAGTCACCATTACCTATAAGTTTCATCCCGATTACACCGTGCTGATTTTCACGCATAACTTTAATTTGCTCCAGCACAGCGGCCAGGTGAGATTCGTTACTCTCGGCGTTCCAGGTCTCTTCCGGCGTATCGATATGCGCTCCTTGTGGATTAATCCGCACTAAATTAACATCGACCCAGTCTAATTGAGCGGACTTCTCAAGTGCTGGCAGCGAATGGCACGACACGCCGTGAGAGAGTATAATCTTTTTGTCCTTGGCCTCTTCGAAGGCATCCATAATTTTTTTATGACTCTCGTCCCAGTTGTCCCTGACCACACAGTGACACAACATGCTGTCGATATAATCAACCTCCAGCTCCTTACGATATTGGTCGAGCAATTCCAGCGGTTTCTCAGGCACGCCGGGCATCTTGGATTGAATAAACAGCTTTTCGCGCGGAATACCTTTTATCGCTTTACCGACCATTGTATGTGTACCGTAGGCCTGTGCCGTATCGATATACGTAATACCCTGGTCATACGCATACCGTATCAGCCGGTTAAAACCATCCGTCCCCAGCCCTCTCTGCACTCTGCCCCCGTTAGTACCTGTACCTATACCGAGCCTGCTAAGCTTCAATCCTGTTTTGCCTAAGGTGACCTTGTCCGTCGCCGTCGGTTTCGATACCTTTGCCATAGGCCCGGTGGCACACGATGGTAAAAGTGTCGCCCCTGCCAGTACCGCCGTCCCCTTTATAAAGTCACGCCTGCTTATTCCTTTTATACCCATCACAAAACTCCTTAATATGATTTTAGATAATCATTGCCCTGCTATATTATTTTTTCTACTTACATTGAAACACACGATAAGAATGCGGCTTAATTTGCATATTGAAGACTCTTCTGTTACTTGCCCCGCTTCCTCGCAAGCGAAATCCCATGCTGGGCGGCGCATCACCTTCAAGTTCCTCACCAGATACTAAATCGGCAAGTTTGCAATTTGCCTTATTCACATTTATCCTCACATCAACGCTCTCCGGCAGAAAAGATTCAACGATAAACGTATCATTATCATATAAAAACAAAGAGACCATACTCCGGCTTTCCAGCCTAACATCAAGGTCCTTTGTCAGCGTTTCTTTAATTCGCGCCAGCACCTCGGCCGGCAAATTATAAAGGTCACTGAAATTCTCCGGGATTGTCAAAACATACAGAGTGCCGTTCGCGTATCCCGCCGAATGCAAAAAAGGATAACCGCTTCTGCCCGCAAGACACGATATATCTTCCCACGAATCATTGGTCAGATACTTGATTTGCGGGATTAAAATATCCACTTCCGACTGATACGCGCCGAACCATCCGACAACAAAATCCCTAATCACGGCCTTTTTATCCGTATATTCCAGCTCAACAATATCTTCTATTCCCTTACCTTGCAATGCCCCCAGCAGGCCGGAGGTAATAACAACATCCTTACCGTTTACCAACTGCCCCTTAATCTTTTTAACAATGTCCTTATCGAACTTAGCTGATTCCGCTAAGAATATCATATTTGCATCTGTTGGAAATTCAGGAACAAGGTCCATTGGAATACCGCACATACCAAGATAGTTATGCACAAAATCCTCACCGGTTGAATGATATGGTTTATAGCTTTTAACGCCGACTGGCTCACCGAGTTTGCCGAGGAACCGGTCAACCTGTTCGAAGGTATATCCGGCTGCCCGTGCAAACGTTGTTGGTTTTACTGTCGTTCCGTCTTCCAGTTTTATAGGTTTCATCATCTCGTCGAAATCGAAGCTTGTCTTCTTTCCCTGCCACTCTGCCCTGCTGGAATCACGAATAGGTCTTAGCATCTGCCGAAAATCGAAAAGCATAATTTCCGGCGCCTTGGCAAACAAGGTCAGCCACAACTGTTCTGCGTAGCGGTCCATATACTGTGAACCACCCGTATCAACCCATCCGCCGTCGTTGTCGCCCGGCTTGATGTTCTCTAAATACCGGAATATTAAGTAGCCGTGATATTGCTGAAGGTGTTGGTTACTGCGGATGGGGTCTCTGGTTTCAGTACCGGTATAGAGCGCATCGAATATCTTTGGCTCAGTCTCTAAATTATATCCTAATCCCTGAAAATGTTCGTACCAGTTTGGATACTTAATGACCATCTTCACATTTGGATTCACCGCCCTGGCCGGCTTAATTATCAGTTCGCGCGAAACCTTATCCATCA
>JASFVS010000159.1:0-7074 GCA_050049715.1 Phycisphaerales bacterium | reverse complement strand
CATCGGTACCCGGCTCGCAGAAGAATTCAAGCTCGGCCTGCTCAAATTCGCGCGTTCGGAAAATGAAGGCCTTGGTCGTGACCTCATTACGAAAGCTCTTGCCAATCTGTGCGATGCCGAAGGGTATTTTGACTCTTGTGGTATCGAGCACGTTTCTGAAGTTGGCGAAGATTCCCTGTGCGGTTTCGGGCCGAAGCTGTATCGTCATAGAATCGTCTATATTTGCGCCCATCTTCGTCTCGAACATCAGCTTAAAGGGCATAGGTTCAGTGAACTGGCCTACTGTGCCGCAATTGGGACATACTTTATTGCTCAGGTCCTGTGTGTGGGCCACGGCGGCATCGATTGCGGTATGCTCTGTGTGCTCCTGTGTTTGCTGGTCGCTTTTTTCCTGCAAGTGGTCGACGCGTGTTCTGGTATTGCACTTTTTACATTCAGCTATTAAATCTGCGAACTTGTCAGCATGTCCGCTAGATTTCCAGACCATCGGGTGCATAAGAATGCTGCAATCGAGGCCAACCACATCGTCGCGCATTTGCACAACCGCCTTCCACCAGGCCTTTTTGACGTTATTCTTTAGCTCGACCCCGAGAGGGCCATAGTCATAGCAGCTTGCGAGGCCGCCGTAAATTTCACTGGACTGGAATATAAAACCTCTTCGCTTACACAGCGATACAATCTCTTCAAGTTTGGTAATTTTCGCCATATCAACGTCTCCGTAATTATTAATTGGGCCTATTATATAGGCCTAGGCGTTAATTACAAGGGTTGAAAGCTGTTGAGCGAATACGGAACAGCGAAATGGGAAAAAAAGAGTTATAAAATTATGGGGGTTAATGAATGATTCCGTAAAAAAGGCTTTGCGTATTGTAAAGAAAAAATCATCGCCGCCACGCAAAAATTCCTCAAAAAACACCTCGTAAAACTTGAAAAATAGAAAGCTACCAGTTACTCCAAACAATCAATCATCAATCGTTATTAATATTTTCACTTCTTATAATACTTCATCGCTTCTGGGATTAATTTTCTGATGTTGCTGATTCTTGTCGAGTCGGCCGGGTGGGTGCTTAAAAATTCCGGCGGTGCTGCCTGCCCTTTCTTTGAAGCGACCATCCTCTGCCAGAAGGCAACGGCCTCATGAGGGTCATAGCCCGCCACCGCCATAAATATAAGGCCCAGATGGTCGGCCTCTTTTTCGTGCGTTCTGCTGAACGGTAGCAGTACGCCGACCTGTGTGCCTATGCCGTAGGACTGCAGGAACAGATTTTGTGTTTGGGTTGGTCTTTCTTCCAAGGCTTTCGATAACGCCATACCTCCCAGCTCCACGAGAAGGCTTTGCGTCATTCTCTCGGCGCCGTGCTTCACGAAGGCATGTGCAATCTCATGTCCCATCACTACGGCCAAGCCTGCCTCGTTCTGTGTCACCTCCAGAATACCCGTATAAATGACCACCTTGCCCCCCGGCATACACCAGGCGTTCAGGGCATCATCTTCGACCAGATTAAATTCCCATTTGTATCCTCTTATTTGGTCTAAGCGATAGTTTTCCGTACAGTATCGTTCCACGGCCTCTTGAATTTTTCTTCCGACCCGTTTGACCATTTGCGTTTGCCGGGCATTCGTACTTAATTTGTTCTGCGAAAGGAATTGGCCGTAGGATTGGAAGCTCATCGAGTTCATAAGTGAATCGGGGACGATGTTGAACTGCTTCCTGCCGGTGATTGCAACACGTGTACAGCCGGAAAGCAGTAATGCAAGGCCGCACAAAATGACCAGTTTGAATTTCAGGGTATGTTTCATCGCATTTACCCCTTTCTTCTTAAAAAAATTATTAATACTCCGAAACTACATCATACGGAAAAACTAAAATGATTTTTCCGCACGACAATTGTACATATTAAAACGAACTAATCAACAAGTATCAAACCGTAATAGTTCGGGCACTGCTCCCTCGTTTGCACAACTTCTATAGGGAAGCCCGCATTTTTCACTGTTGAAAAAACGTCGATTCCGCAGGCTTCCATCGCCGGCCGTGCCCGCTTAGCGTGCTTGCACAGTTGCTCCTTTAAGTTACATTCCTCGCAGAGACTGCACGAGCCGGCTCCGAGGCCGAACACCTTCCATGCGCCGCGAAGAAAGAATTCCTGCTCAAGCTCGACCACCGTTGTTTTTATATGGTCAACCACATCCCTTATTTTCGGTTCTCTCTCGAAATGTATCAGAACCGCCCGGCTGTACGAATCCAGAACCTCTCTCATCTGCTCCGGTGTCGGCGTATAAGGTGGACAAACAAGCGTTCTGCCATATCCACGACATCCGAATTTGCACTTTAGCCGGACCCAGGGGGCGGTTTCGACATCCGCCGGCGAAATCATCCGGGCATCTATAACGTTGGATTTCTGCTTTGCAGCCTTGCACAGTTCACTGTCGGATAACTTTGCCTTTTTTGCCGGTTTTTTCATTTTATGCTTCATCGATTTCTTCTTTTATTTTATTGAGCAAGTTAATTGCCTCAATCGGTGTTAGTTTGTTAATGTCGGTTGAAGCGAGTTTATCCAAAACGCTCTTATGTTTTTGTACGAATAGCGTATCCTTGTCCGGCTCTTTTGTTTTATGGCGGGAAAGGTGCTCGCCGGTGGCTTCTTTCTGGAATGTACTCTCCAGCTCATCCAGGATTTCTTTGCTCCTTTCGAGGATGGTTTTGGGCAGGCCGGCAAGCTTAGCAACGTGGATTCCATAGCTTTTATCAGTCCCTCCCGGCAGAATCTTGTGCAAAAATACCACCTCATCCATCCATTCACGAACGGCAACGTTGCAATTTTTCACGTTCTTAAATAGCTCTGATAATTCCGTCAGTTCGTGATAGTGTGTCGCAAAAAGGGTCCGGCATTGAATCCTATTTGCGATATGTTCGGTAATCGCCCACGCCAGAGACAGGCCGTCGTAAGTGCTCGTCCCGCGTCCGACCTCGTCGAGAATGACAAGTGATTTATCAGTGGAATTGTTAATTATGTTAGCTGTTTCAGTCATTTCAACCATAAATGTCGATTGGCCTCGAACCAGCTCATCCGAAGCGCCTACGCGAGTAAATATTCTATCGACCAGCCCAATTTCGGTATCTTTAGCGGGTATAAACGACCCGGCCTGCGCCATTACGACCAGCAGCGCAGCCTGTCGGATATAAGTGCTCTTGCCGCTCATGTTCGGGCCTGTAATAACGACGATGTCACCGGATCCGCCACCAAGCTCGATATCGTTCGGGACAAATTCCGCTCCGAGCGTTTCAGCCAGCACAGGGTGTTTGCCTTCGTGGATTATAAGCCGGCCGCTTTTATTAACTTTGGGGCGGATGTAGTTTCGCCGTTTGGCTAAATACGCAAGAGATGCCAAACAGTCACATTGAGCGATAGTATCTGCAAGGGACTGCAGGCGGCTTACATATTGCAGGCATTGATGGCGAAGCTGCTCGAAAAGCTGCTGCTCCAGCTCGATTGCTTTTTCCTCTGCCCCAAGAGCTTTAGTCTCATATTCTTTTAACTTTTCGGTTATGTAGCGTTCTGCGTTTTTGATTGTCTGTTTGCGTACATAGTCGGCGGGCACCTTGTCCGCTGCCGAATGATTCACTTCGATATAATAGCCGAAGACCTTATTGTATCCGATTTTAAGATTTGTAATTCCGGTTCGTTCGGTCTGCTCTTTTTGGTAATTTCTAAGCCAGCTTTGGCCGTCTTTCGAGATTGACCTTAGCTGGTCGAGCTTTTCGGAAAAGCCCGTTTTTATTACACCGCCATCGCGCAAATGCGTTGGAGGCTCCGGCCTGATTGCCGACTCGAGCAGTTCAGCCAATTCGTCCATACTGTCACACCGGCCAGCTAACTGCATGAGTAAATCGGAGCCGAATCGCTCTAATATTTCCCGCAGAATCGGCACCTGACGAAGGGTTGCTGCAAGTGCGATCAAATCTCTCGGAGAAGCCCTGAACGTGCTTATACGGGCCGCTATTCGCTCGGTATCGGATATATTCGACAGAAGCCTGCGAATATCAGTTAGTTTGCCGGACGATTTTTTTATTTCCTCGATTCCATCCTGACGCATCTCAATAGCGCCGACATCACACAACGGCATACAAAGCCAGTTTCTGAACATCCGGCCGCCCATGCCGGTTATTGTCTCGTCAAGACAGTCCAGCAGTGAGCCTTTCTGACTTTCGGTTCTGATTGTTCGCAGTATTTCCAGAGAACGCAGACTCGTGGGGTCAATCTGCAGATAGTCTTGACGGCTTATTTTTTTCAGATTCCTGATATGGCCCAGTGCTGTTTTCTGTGTCTCATTAAGATACTCAATTATTGCGCCGGCTGGGCAGATAAGGCCATCGTCAACATCGCTTATGCCGAATCCTTCGAGTGTGGCGGTTCCGAAATGTTTCAAAAGGCGCTGCTTTGCCTGATAAGGGTCGAAGTACCAGCCCGGCCGTTCGGTAATAATGGCGTTGGTTAGTTGCGTAATATCTTTGGTAAACTTTTTGGTTTCCGCTTCAAATAACTCACCGCGCCTGTCGGCCAGCAGACACTCAGCTGGTGACAATCGTAATAGCTCATCGAGCAGTTTATCCTCACTTAGCTCCTGAACAAAAAAATGTCCCGTCGAAATGTCGACCCAGCTTATAGCTGCCTTTTGTTTTTGGCCAAGACTGACGGCACAGAGAAAATTGTCCTCCTTGGCAGTCAATAATATATCGTCGGTCAACGTGCCCGGCGTTACGATTCGCACAACATCTCGTTTGACGACACCTTTTGCCGTTTTGGGATCTTCGACCTGCTCACACACGGCGACTCTGTAGCCAGCCTGCAGCATCTTTTTCAGATACCCTTCGACAGCGTGATAGGGTACACCGGCCAATGGAATGGGATTATCACTTTTACTTCGGCTGGTCAGGGTTAGGCCGAGGACCTTCGAGCAGGTTTTAGCATCCTCATAGAAGGTCTCGTAGAAATCGCCCATGCGGAAAAAAAGTATGCAGTCCGGGTGCTTTTGCTTGAACTTGTGAAACTGCTTCATCGCAGGCGTTAGTTTTTCTGTATTTACGGCCATAGAAGCAGATTATACACGAAGCTGGCCGTTTAACAACTCTGTTATGACTGAGCTGGCTTGTTGTTTGGATTCGGCGTTTATTAATTGCTCTAAAAGATTTTTTTGTCTTTCTGTGAAACAAACAGTGCTTTTAGAGTCGAAATTGGCAACGCCTGTAATTTGCCGGATTTTCTCGAGCAGATTCTCGATTCCTGTGCCCCCTTTTGCACTTATTTGTACGGTGCTTGATAAAATTTCAGGCAATTTGTCTGAGTCAAATTTAGCAGTCAAATCGCATTTATTTAAGACAGTGATTACCTTTTTATCAGCAATTCTTTCGACTATTCGTTCATCAAGCTGATTGTTTGTTTGGCTGCTATCCAAAACGAACAATATCAGGTCTGTCTGCTCCAGAATCTCGATGCTTTTCTTTTGGGCCGTCGCTTCGATAGTATCTTCGAAATTTTGAAGTTCTTCGCTTAATCCTGCTGTATCAATCAACTCTAAAAACAAAGATTCGGTTCGATATTGAGCCGTGACCCAGTCCCTGGTTGTGCCTTTGACGTCGGTTACTATAGCTTTTTGTTTTCCGGCCAGATAATTCAAAAGTGTGCTTTTGCCGGTATTCGGCGGGCCTGTAAGAACTGCTGTACAGCCATAAATAATAAGCTTTGCTGTTTCACTTCTTTGCAGTATCTCAGTTGCTTCGGCTCTTATTTTTTCGAGAGACAAATCGTTTATATTTTCAAGCCAGTTCTGAGCTTTTTTACTTAGGCCAGCTTCGATTTGATTCAAGATAATTTTTGTACCTTCAATAGTTTTAGCTTTCGCCTGCGCCAGCTTGGCTTCGACAGAGATTGTATTGGCGGACGTAATTTTCGCCATAAGTTGTTCTGTACTCAGCAGGGTAACCCCATGCCGGCCGAGCAACTGCATTATCTCAGATACAATCAGCGGATTTCCATGACAGCTTATTGTCATGCTGTCAGGTTGTTCACATCCGATAGTAACCTGGTCGATGGTTTGATTGTCATCGGTAATTGTACCGAGAAGTATTTTGCCGGTCTTTAATTTTACGGGCTCCGCTGCGGCCGGTGTGAATATTTTCTTAACGACAGCCTGGGCGGAATCACCGATGACCTGTATCGTCGATATCGCGCCCATACCTTTACCGGTCATTACCGCTGCAAAAGTGTTCATACGAAGTTTAGTGATAAAAAGTTATTCTCCCCCGCTACTATAAGTGCATTAATCAGAACGCGCCGGTCAGACTACGGATTCCGCTTTTTCTGCAATATGTTTCTTATATGCCAGAACAATGCCCTTGACGACCAGGTTAGGGACGAAAGAGTCGATGAATTCACAATCGTCCTTTATGGTCCTTGCCCCTGAGCCTGTAATGATTGTTTGCGGCCATCTGCCAATCTGCTCGGCGTAACGCCTGATGACTTCTTCCAGCATTCCGACTGCGGAATAATATAATCCGCAGTTTATGGCATCGATAGTGTTTTTCCCGTAAGGTGCATTGGGTCTTGTAATCTTTGCTTTTGGCAATTGGGCGGTATTGTTCTTCAGGGCCTTTGCACTTATTTCAAAGCCGGGGCAGATAACTCCGCCCAGGAATATCCCTTTTTCATCTACAAGGTCAATCGTCACAGCAGTACCGAAGTCCGCTACTACTACCGCATCTTGGACGACATCGTATGCCGCCGCCGCGGAGACAACTCTATCGGTGCCGACCTTGTCCGGCTCATCCACCCACATACTTATAGGCAGCGGTACGTCTTTACCTATGACATAAACCTTCTCGCCAAGCTCATCCTCTGCGAGTTGCCTGATAATTTTGGTCCAGGCCGGCTTTACACTGCTGATGATAATGACACCATCATGTTTTTTTTCTTTGGAGCCTGCGGCAATCGGAATTTTACTCCAGACTGATTTCAGACAGTCTTTAAGCTTTTTTAGTGAGCCGCCCGGGATGGACTCAATAGACTGCTCTTTGTC
>JASFVS010000157.1:0-7138 GCA_050049715.1 Phycisphaerales bacterium | reverse complement strand
AGTTAAACCGCAAACATTGCGGGCGAATTCGATTACGGCCATTTGGAAGCCAAAGCATAATCCTAAGTAGGGCAGATTATTTTCTCTGGCATATTTTATACAGGCTATTTTGCCTTCGGCGCCGCGGGTTCCGAAACCGCCGGGGACAATGATGCCATCAACACCAGTCAGATTGCCGGCTGCGTTTTCGTTGGTTATGCCGGTTGTTTCAATCCATTCGATTTTAACATCACATCCTAAGGCAATGCCGGCGTGTTCGAGGGCATTAATGATAGAGGCGTAGCTGTCACGTACGGTTGTGTATTTTCCTGTGATGCCGATTGTAACCTGGCGATTGGAAGAGCCGATTTTATCGGTGAAGTCGCACCAGCGTGCCCAGGCTTTGCGCTCTTTTCTAAGATTGATTCTGTCGTCGATTTTGAGCAGTCTGGCCACCTCGAAATCCAGGCCGACCTCTCTGAGCATCGCCGGTATCATATAGATGCTGGCGGAGTCCGGCAGACTTATTACTCTTTCAAAAGGAACGTTGCTGTACACGCTGATTTTCTGGCGGACTTTTTCGGTGGCGGGGCTGGCCGCTCTGCAGGCGATTATGTCCGGCTGAACACCTGACTGCATAAGCTGTTTTATTCCGAGCTGTGCGGCTTTTGATTTTTGCTCGCCGAGCGTTTTTGGTTCCAGTATATAGGTCAGAGCTACGAAGCAGCAACTATCAGGGCCTTCTTCGTATGCAAGCTCGCGCATCGCCTCGATGTAGTAGGCGTTTTCCAGGTCGCCGACGGTCCCGCCAATCTCAACGAATACGATGTCGGCATTGGATTCAACCGCCAGCCGGCGTAATTTCAGTTTTACCTCGCCGGTGACGTGGGGAATCATCTGAACGTCTCTGCCGAGATAGTCGCCGTGGCGTTCCTTATTAAGGATTGCATTGAAAATCTGGCCGCTTGTGGCGAAGTTTGCTCTGCTTAAATTCTGATTGAGCATCCTTTCGTAAGTGCCCAGGTCCATATCGCATTCCATGCCGTCATCGAGTACGAATACCTCGCCGTGCCGGAATGGATTCAATGTGCCGGAGTCTATGTTAAGATAACCTTCGAGTTTTATTGGTGCTACTTTTAGGCCTTTATCCTGCATTAACTTTGCGAGGCAGGACGAGAATATCCCTTTGCCGAGGCCGCTCATTACAGTGCCCATAACGAAACAATAGCGGGTCTTTCCTTTTTTATAACCTTTGGGCACAGGAGAGAAGAATTCGCTCTCGGTTGAAATGTCGCTGACCTTTTGTAACAAATCTTTGCTTTCACTCATAGTTTTTGCCTTTTTTATTTAAAATTTCCATCGATTGTCAAAGTTTACAATGTCGTCCCTCGTTCTGTATAAACCATCGTAACCGGTGGATAATAGAATAAAAGAATCCGGATGAAAGCCACGTAAATCCTGCCCCAGCAACGCCCCGCAGAATTTCATAGCGCCACAATATGGACGGGCATTTGGATCCAAGGTATCAGAAGAAGGTGGGTAGTGACCGTTATCGCTGTTGAATAATTCCAGAGCAATTTCGATGGTATGGAACTGATTTTTTTGGCTGGGCTTGAGGTTTGGTTTCTTTATTCTTGCTTTTTGCAATACAGGCAGGACGAACAGCACAAAGCCGATAATGATAATGCTAATAGATGCAATAGCAAAGCCCAGACCTCTTTGCGTACCGTTGCTTTTTCCTATCCTAATCAGTGCAAATATAGCGAATAAGAAAGCTAAAACAGTAAGTAGTGTTGCCAGTAGCACGGTAAGCTCAAAAGAATTTTGGATGGGGATAAATTCTAAAATTGAAAATACTAACACTGGTGTACATAGGGTCAGGATAAATGACCACAGCGCAAGTGAGCACATTTTTTTAGGCTGTGCAATGTTGGTTAGCTCTGCACCGCAGGCGCTGCAGGTTTTGGCATCATCGGGATTTTGTATTTTACATTTTGGACAGTCCATTTTTTATTTTTTCATATATCTTTCAACGAATTCAGCGTATTGCTTAGGGGTATCTATGCCGTCACAAGTGTGTTCGACTTTGCCTACAAGGATTTTATAGCCGTTTTCGATTGCCCGTAATTGTTCGAGTTTTTCGATTTTTTCCAGCGGCGTCTGCGGCAGGGTGGTTATTTTCAGTAAGAACTCTTTTCGATATGCGTAGATTCCAAGATGGCGCAGGTACTGTTGTACGTTTCCTACGCCGGAGCTTTCTCTGTCATAAGGGATAGGGCTTCTGGAGAAGTAGATTGCCCTGTAGGCTTCAATGCTCGATGCTCGATGCTCGATACTCGTAACGACAACTTTAACAATGTTAGGGTTGGCGACTTGTTCTGTGTTTTGGAAGTCGGCGGCGAGAGTGGCCATCGTATAATCAGGATTTTCTGTTAGAAGCCTGGCGAGAAAATCTATATTGTCCGGGTCTATTTCCGGCTCGTCGGCCTGCAGGTTCACCACAATATCGACATCCAGATTAGAAACGGCCTCGGCGATTCGGTCGGTGCCGCTTTTGTGCTCTACTGAAGTTAAGATGCATTCGGCGCCGAACGTCTCGGCGGCGGCGACAACTTTTTCATCGTCGGTTGCAATTATCACTTTTTCGGGTAATTTAGCCCGGCAGGCCTGCTCGTAGGTGTGCTGGATGAGGAATTTGCCGGTGTCTTTGGCGAGAACTTTTGCGGCGAATCTGGTCGAACTGTAACGGGCCGGTATAACAGCTACAATATTCACTCTTGTATAAACCTTTACGCCGGTCTAAATTTTGCTATTTTCGAGTAAGTGCCAAGTACACAGAGAACTCGTAAGCCGCGATGTTTGTGCGGCGGCGAAATTCCAACTGGGCTCTTATGATAAAGAAAAAAAGGAGACCTGTCAACGGGCCTTTGCAATAAATTTGAGATATCCGGAAGATAATTGTGTTTTTCTCTTCAAAAGAGGTTGTTTGATAAAAAATCGCCTTTGAAGACTGAAAAATGCGGTGGTAATGTCCGGTTGTTGACTAAAGATAAGGGGGCAATTATTTTTGCATATCTTTTTGCAGTTTATATTCGACACTGTCAACGAGGGCCTGCCAGGAAGCTTCGATGATATTCTCAGAGCAGCCGACCGTGCCCCAGATGGATTGCTTATCCCGTGATTCGATGATTACGCGCACACGGGCGGCGGTTCCGGCTTTGGCGTTAACTACACGAACCTTATAGTCAATCAGGTGAATATCTTTGATATTGGGGTAAAAGTTTTCCAGCGATTTTCGCAAAGCGGCATCGAGTGCATTAACCGGGCCGTCACCCTCGCCTACTACGAGCTCAACTATCCCGTCCGGTCGAACGAGTTTCACAGTTGCCTCGGTAACTATATCTCCGGCCGCTCTTTTTTCGACGTTTATATGATATTTTATTAGTTCGAAAAACGGCTCGTAAGTACCCATAATCTTTTTTATGAGCAGGTCAAAACTGGCGTCGGCGGCCTCGAATTGATAGCCTTCGTTCTCAAGCTCCTGAACGCGTTTGAGTATTTGCTTGGCCAATTTTTTATCTTCAGCCAGCCTGGCCTTTTCCAGCTCGGCCAGGACCGTTGATTTGCCACTTAGTTCGGAGATTAGGAATCGTCTTTCGTTTCCAACAAGCTCCGGCTTGATATGCTCGTAGGTGCGCTTGCTTTTGCGCAAAGCGTCCACGTGTAAGCCGCCTTTGTGTGCAAAGGCGCTTTCTCCGACATACGGCATATTTGTCACCGGTGCGATATTACATATTTCGAAAACATAACGGGAAACTTCGGTCAGGGTTTTTATTTTTTCCGGGTCAAGGACATCGAAGTTCATTTTGAATGCAAGGTTGGGTATTACTGCGCATAGATTTGCATTGCCGCACCTTTCACCGATGCCGTTAATGGTGCCCTGAACTTGTCGTGCCCCGGCTCGAACAGCCGCGAGGCAATTAGCTGTGGCGCAGTCGGTATCATTATGGGTATGAATCCCAATCGTAATATTGCCGAATTGTTTACAGACCGTTTTCGTGATTTCATATATTTCTTCGATCAGGCAACCGCCATTAGTATCACAAAGTACGAGCACATCTGCACCTGCATCAGCTGCGGCAGCCAGGACTTTCATTGCGTATTCCGAATTATTTTTGTATCCATCATAGAAGTGTTCGCCGTCGAACAAAACCTCTAATCCACTTTTTTTGAGGTACTTTACAGAATCTGCGCAGATAGTGATATTCTCATCAAGAGAGCAGCCGAGAACGTTAGTTACGTGCATGTCCCAGGTTTTTCCGACTAAAGTAGCCGCTTGTGTTTCACAGTTGAGTATGCTGTTTAACGATATGTCATCCGAAGCTTTGGAATCAGTTCTGCGTGTGTTGCCGAAAGCTGTGATTTTTGAATTTGTCAGTCCCGCTTCGGCGATTTCCGCAAAGAACTGCATCTCTTTCGGATTGGAAGCGGCGTATCCGCCTTCGATATAATCAAGACCGAGTTTGTCGAGGCATTTAGCGATCGCAAGCTTATCTTCGAGCGAGAAGCTTACGCCCTCAGCCTGCATTCCATCGCGTAGAGTAGTGTCATAAAGTTTTATTTTTTCCATCAGTTCGGTTCTCATATTTTAGTTACATATAATTGCAAATAATGCTAATGCATTTCGGGTGTTTATATAATTTCTTCAAATGATTTTATCCGGATAATATCGGAATGTAAAGTGTTTAATATCACTATCAGCCAGGCAGGCAAAGATGTGATTATCGTAAAAATATCTATAAATTTACTGGAAAGGAGTTTCAATTCGACCGATAAGTTGATATAATACTGGTTTTGTGTTTATATTGATGAGAAGCATATTGTTTCGGATTTAGTTTCTATGATTCTGACGCAAATATTACAGCCGAATTGTGTAAAAGTTCCGGTGGAGAGCAGGGACAAAGAGACCGTAATAACCGAGCTTGTTGATTTGCTCGATACTAATGGATTATTGTTGAACAGAGATGAAGCTTTGGAGGCTGTCATCACACGTGAACGTACCCGCAGCACCGGCACCGGTGACGGGATTGCCATTCCTCACGGCAAATGCACTGCTGTGAAGGAAATCGTAATGGCGATTGGAGTCGCACATGACCCAATCGAATTTGAGAGCGTCGATAGACAACCGGTAAAGATTCTTATTCTGTTGGTTTCTCCAATAGACCAGACCGGCTCGCATATTCAGGCTTTAGCCGGTATAAGCAGACTTATGCTGAATGAAGAAGTTAAGCTGAAGCTTGAACAGGCCACCTCCGCTGATGAGGTTTACGAACTTTTGAACGATGGGGTAAACGAATAGAATTTTTTGACGGTTTGTTGTTTGTGAATTTTTAGCTGCTACTTATCCCACAGTGCATTAGTTAGTTGCTTCCCAATATATCAGCCCCATTTCATGAGGATTTGCAAGGTCGTTATGCGTAGGTAGAATCCTTACGGCCACACCATGCTGGCCAGTGTTTTTGCACTGCATCGAACCGACAAACCAATGTTCTCCCTGCTGTTCGGCTGCTTGATTATAGTCCATTCTTACAACAGAACCCTGTTTGATATTTCCCCATGTATCTACAGGGCCGTTATAAAGTTCGACCGCAATATCTTTGGGATTGACTTTTCCGAGTTTAATCAAAGCTTTAATAGACAATTCTGAACCAACTTTCAGCCGGGGCTGTTTGGGATTTAGCTGTTTGCTGCCGTTACCGTTTTGAACTTCCATTACGACATCTTTTACGTCGAACTCAGACCAGGCTTTTCTCATTTGGGCTTTCCATTTGGAAAATTCCTTAGCCCTGTTGCAATCTGCAGCGGTCATTTGCTTATATTTTGTTATTGCGGGATTATAAAATCTCCGTGTATAGTCGGCTAACATTCTATGCGTATTGAATCGAGGTGCTATCCATTTGATAGAATTCTTTACTCGATGTATCCAGGCTCGAGGTAAATTGTCCGTCGAACGAGTATAAAAGAGCGGAATAACCTCATTTTCTAAAATATTATATAAAGCCTGTGATTCGACTGAATCCTGATACTCGAGGTCTTTGTAATCCTGGCCTGCGCCAATGGCCCAGCCTCCTTCCTGTGTGTAACCTTCGCACCACCAGCCGTCTAAAGTGCTCATATTTAGTGCGCCGTTAACGGCTGCTTTCATACCACTTGTGCCGCTGGCCTCTAACGGCCTTCGTGGATTGTTCAGCCAGAGGTCAACTCCGCGAACTAAAAATCTTGCCATGTCGATATCGTAATTTTCCAAGATTATGAAGCGGCGCTTGACATTATTCTGATTTGAAAAGTGAACAATCTGGCGAATAATGTGTTTACCTTCAGAATCTTTCGGATGTGCTTTACCGGCAAAAATAAACTGAACAGGCCGTTTGGGATTTGTAAGCAGTTTTATAAGCCGCTTCGGGTCTTTGAGTAACAGGTTGCCTCTTTTATAGGTGGCGAATCTTCTCGCAAAGCCGATAGTCAAAGCCTCGGGGTCAAGAACTTCTTCAGCATGGTTCATTTCAGTATGATAGGTGCCCCTGCGTTCCATGTGGGCTTTGAGGCGGTTGCGTGCGAATACAATCAATTGTTCTTTACATCGTTGGTGTATTTGCCAAAATTCCTCGTCCGGAATTTGGTCAACGTTATACCAAATCTGTTTGTTGGTAGTTTCATCTGCCCAATTCGGCCCAAGATACCTGTCAAATAAGGAGGTCATTTCATCCGACAGCCAATTTTTTAGGTGTATGCCGTTTGTAATAGGTATTATAGGCACTTCGTCAGTAGGGACTCCCGGCCAGATACTTCCCCACATTCCGCGTGATACCTGGCCGTGTAATTTGCTTACGCCGTTTGTATAAGCACTCAGGCGTAAAGCCAGAACCGGCATCTTGAATGGCTCGTTGTCGTCGTCAGTAAGTATTCTACCCAGTGATAGAAATTGTGTTTTATTTATACCGAGCTTCGGGAAATAAACGCCAAAATATTTGTCCATCAGTTCAACAGAAAATTCATCGACTCCGGCTTTAACGGGTGTATGTATTGTAAATACGTTACCGGCTTTTGTTGCTTCCATTGCTTCTTCGAAGGTCATATTTTTAGCGTTTCTTAATTCACA
>JASFVS010000156.1:0-7201 GCA_050049715.1 Phycisphaerales bacterium | reverse complement strand
AATTTCTTCTGTATTGTCGGTGGAACCATCGTTGATAATCAACAGTTCGAAGTTATTGTAATTCTGAATCAGGACGCTTTCGATAGCTTCTGCTATATAGTCGGCGGCGTTATAGGCAGGCATAATCACCGAAACCAGAGGATTATTCTCGTTCTTGTACAGGGGTATTACTGATATGTATGGATTTCCATATCTTTTACCTACGATATATCTTTCATACAAGCTGTGAATTTGTTTGCCGTGTTCAATGCCCTCTTTGTTGTGATAGTAGAGACCTAAAAACTCAGGTATATGTTTGAATTTGTATTTGCTTGAGATGCGCAGCCAGAAATCCCAATCACCCGCACAGGTCAGTGTATCATCAAAATAACCGAATTCGTTATGAAGCGATTTGCGCCACATTGGCTGCGAACCTACGCAGCAGCCGAAAAGCAGTCTTTCCCGGCTGTATTCAGGTCTTTTGGCCATCTCGATGGCGTGGTGATTTGCAAAGGTGCCATTTGGTGTATCTGTGCATATCTGGTCGCCATAAACCAGAGCAATCTCTGAATTGGATAGTAGGATTTCAGCCATTATTTCCAGAGCGTTCTCGCGATGCCGGTCGTCCGTGTTAGCGTTGGTTAGGAAAGTTCCCCGGGCAATCTTAACAGCGCGGTTCCATGCAGTATAAGTTCCCTCTCGTTGATCTGTTTTAATATATACTATGTTATCGTATTTTTGCTGATATTCGCGAACGATTGCTTCTTCGTTTTCTACCGAACCACTATTGATAACGATTATCTCAAGCCTGTCGGCAATTGTCTGATGTTCCAAATCATCCAGGCAACCTCTTAGGAACTTTTCCGAATTGTAAGTAGAGACTATTGCACTGATAATATGTTTGTTTCTCCCATCCCGAAATTGGTGTTGTTTGAGACCAATATTCTCTGTGGCTGCTGTTAAATTGCTTTGATACTGCTGTAGCTGCTCGTCTATTTGCTGATTTGAGCTGATAGGCCATATTTGAACTTGATGTGTTCCATATTCTCTTGCGATCATGCTAAATGTCGAAACAGAAGCAATTACCAAGGGTAGTTTTGTCAATGTAAATAGTTCCAATACATCCTGACGGGGCGTTTGGTTGTCCGGGCGAATGGATATAATCGGAAGATTATCAAGGAAGATTTTCTTTTCATCATCCGTACCGTCTGTGGCCAGGAAAAACTTGGTATCGGGATACTTTGCTAAAACTTTGCCTGCAATATCCATATACCAGGAATCGGGTATTCGGGTATTGCTACTTGTTTTAAACTCTTCGGTGATCTGGAAATCTCCTCTTCTTACATGTAAGCCTACGATTCGAGTGTTGTCGTACTGGGCTAAAAAGGATTTAATTTTTTTCTGATAAACTGGATTTAATCTTATTTCATTCAACCTCTTACCACGATCGGTAAGTTTGCGATTGTAGTTCCAGCCACATGTCAATATATAGTTGTTATTCTGATTTAGATTCAAATCGGCAACATGACTTAAATGTGCGGAAGAAGTATTGATAGGTATAAAACTATTGAGGAATTCTTTTGAGGCACTGGAGAAATCGAAATAATGGGTATTAGGTAAGTCTAAAGTTCCATCTTTTATTTCAGGCCAATTCAACAGTATTTCCATCTTATAGTAATCGCTCAGCTCACGTAGCAGGGTCCACTCATAAAAGCGATTGCATAGCCCTGCATTGAATGTAGTAGTAATAAATCCTTTATTACAGCTGGAATGACGAACAGGAACTTTCTGCTGCTCTTTAAGAGGTGATCGATGAGATGTTATACTATCGAGAATAGATTTTTCGTCTGCTATTTGGATGCTCGACTGAGATTTAGCATCTTTTAATTTTAGTAGCATCCTGTTTATATCAGCTTTTTGCTCTTGTGATAATGTCAAATTTGGATTATTCAGCAAATTCGTATAGATTTGTTTTGCCTCATCTTGCTGCTTGTTCTGTGTATAAAGCTGTGCAAGTTTTGCACACACGTTTAAATAGCATATGGACAGCTCATTTTGTCCGTCAAACTCTGAGTCAATAAATTCGTCGCTGCTGTTTAGTATTAAATTCTGTAGGGGTTCATATATTCTTTCCAGTAAAGCCAGGGCCTCGTTATATCTACCGAGGTATTTGTACAAAAGGCCCAGAATATAGCAGCCTTTAAAGCCATAAGGTTTTAGGACAACAGCTTTCTCCGCCCACGGAACAGCTTCTTCAGGAAAGTCTTTATGTAGATAAAAAGCTAAGTGTATAAGCCACGTGTAGTTCTTGCAGTTAATTTCAAGAAGAGTTTTATATCCGGGATATAAGCTTTGTACAAGTTCCTTATAACCTAATATTTTGTGTTCCCTTTTATATACTAAAATTCCCATCCAATGTTGCCGAGATGTTTTTTCAGTCAGAGACGGACCTTCGGGACGTCGGTTGTGATAAATAATTATATCAGGGAAATAGAGTATGCTTTTTATTTTTTCTTTCTGAGCTTTGCATATTCTATATGAAAGCTCCATCCCTTCACAGCCGAATAATAACTCATCAAAACCTCCCATTTTAATAAGAACATCTTTTTTGAATGCAGAAAGGGAACTAACTTCGCAGGCGGTGGTTATAATTTGGTCGCCCAAATCATAGTTGACAGGTACGTCCTTGGAACAGGCCTCACTCTTAGGCAGGACTTTCCCTCTTAGACCGGAAATATTATGGTTTTCAAAATGTTCTATAATGTTTCCAACCAGGTGCCTGTCGGCGACGGCGTCGTCATCAAGAAATATTATGTATTGGCCGTTGGAAAATCCGGTACCTATGTTTTTGGCCGGCGCAGGGCCAAAATTAATCTCAAGTTCAATCCCACAGAGACCAAAGTTGAATTCATCTGTGTGTTGTTTGAGCCAGGACAAATCCCCGCTGTTATCTAAAACAATTACTTCGAAGTCTTTCTCGCTTTGTTCATTAAGGGCGTATAGGTTTTCTAATAAATCTTTGTGCCTATTGTAGGTAACCACTACGATTGTTATTTTCGGTGATGGGTTTGTTCTGAGATCCCATTTCGCTTTGATGTTATCACGCAGAGATGTCTGTTTGTTTTCGAGTCTGGCTTTAGTGTTTTGTTTCCAGATATTAACTTCAGGCCAGTTGGAGAATACCGGATGTTCGCTTATGCCGGTTGTGCCAATCGTGATTGCTTCCTGAGTGGAGTATTCATAACACTTGTGAATAACCAGACCCTCCAAGGCTCTTGCCAGGCTATTATCGTGTACGGTAAGAGACTCTGAGCCAGTATAACGCTCGCCTAATATTTCGTCCAGATAGATAAAGTCAAATCTTTGTATCAGCCTGAACCAGAATTCGTCATCTCCGCCTATTGTGAAGTTTTCGTCGAAGTAGCCGAATGCGTGGTGCACTTCTTTTCGCCACATCGGCTGAGAGCCGGGATGACATTCTCTTCCGATTAATCGGGCCTTTGAAAATTCGCCGTTTATCCTCTTGCCCACTATAGCTTTTCGACCATTTACTTCTTTTACCTCTAACTGATTGGCGTAAACCAGTACTTTATCAGGATTTTTGTCTAAAGTTCTTGCCATTATCTCTAAGGCATTTTTGTGATGTCTGTCGTCTGTGTTGGCATTTGTTATGTACTTGCCTGATGCGATTTTGATGGCTCTGTTCCAGGCACTGTATATAGTTTCACGTTCTTCGGTTTTGATATATTTTATGTTTTCGTATCGGTCCTGAAATTCCCGGACAATAACTTCTTCGTTTTGTTGTGAGCCGCTGTTAACAACGATGATTTCGAGTCTGTCAGCTATGGTTTGATTTTCCAAATCTTCCAGACATCCGCGGATGAATTTTTCTGAGTTGTATGTCGATATTATGGCACTGACTAAGTATTGTTCCCCTTCCAGCTGTTTGTGGACAGCCTTCTGATCTTGTGTGGGTAGCTCGGCTGCTTTTTTTAGCCAGCCATTGGCGGCCTGTTCAACCATCTCAACGGTTATAGTATTTATGCAGCGTATATCCGAACCATATTTGCACCGCCAGTTACAGCCGTAGCAGTCCATTTTATTATGGACCAAGGTTGTTTTGGGGCTATACGGCATAAATCTGCCGAAATGCCCGCCGCCAATAAGTACAACATGTGGACAATCAACTGCGGCTGCTATATGGGCCGGGGCCGATTCTACCCCGATGCACAGCTTTGCCCTGTTTAATAAAGACGCCAACTGCCTAAGTGACGTTTTGCCGCAAAGGTTGTGTATTCTCGGATGTTCTGTAGCTTTGATGATGTTTTCAGATGCTTGGTTATCCTGTTGGGAACCACAAATCAAAACAGGATAATCTCCGAAGTGCGATATTAATTGGGCCCATTTGTGAGTGGGCCAATCTCTCATTTGGTACTGAGCAAAAGGACATATAACAATTGGGCTTTCTACGTTAAGCTCTCTTAACAATCTGTCGGCAAAGTCTTTATGTTCCTGCTTTATCCATACGGTTGTTTTGTAAGGCTTTTCGATTATGACACCAAGGCCCTTGAGAAACTCTATATTTCGCTCTGTTTCTTGCATACAGTTGGCTTTTGCAGGAATCAGCTTGGTGAAGTATGAGTTGTTGCTGCTAATTTGTTCGAAAGGCATGTTTGAATCGTTACCGGACGAAACAATCCTTTCATTTGCTCCGCTGTTGGCTGTGATAAAGTCGCTGACTTTGTCCCTTGAATAGATGGGACAAATCGCAACGTCAAAATTAGCAGCCTGGATACGTCTGATGAACTCGGCTGCGTAATTTTGGTCATAGACCATTGACTCCCGGTGGTTGACTATGACCTCATCGATATAGGGACAAGCTTCGGCTAACTCTGTAGAGCATTCCCGCACAATAATCGAAATATGTGAGTCAGGATATAGTTTTCGATAATAAGGTAAAGCTCCGGAGAAAATCACAAAATCACCAATCCCATCCGTCTTCACAATAAGAACCTTGTGTGGTTGTTTGGAAATTGCCGGGATGGCTGTTTTTGAAGTTGCAGTGTTAATATTCGTTTTATCTTCGCTATGGTCGGAAGTCTCAGGATTATAACCATGGGTGGGCGTCAATGTGCTATCGCTTGGCGAGGTAATTCTTATGACAGGATGCAGCACAAAACAGCCCAGGCCATAGGCAAGCATCGGCTCTCTTTGTAAAGCTGATTCTTCGTCCACTTCCCGCCACTGGTTGTTTTCGTCTTTTATCCAGAAACAACTGCTTTCTATCTCCCATCCATCGAGCAGTTGCGGAAGTCTGTTCCGTCCATATACTCTGTGGAGCGAACCAACAATCCTGTCAAGGCCGACTGGAATTGTCAGCAGCATTTTGCCGTCAGATTTAATAATGTTGCTCATCCTGGCCATTATTTTCAGATCGTCATCCGGTCCATTCTCAACCACTCCATATCTTCCAGCTAATCCGGCGTGTTCGATTGAAGAACAGTTGATTATCAAGTCGAAATTCCGTGGCGTCCAGTTCTGCTGTAAAAAATCACTCTGAATGAAATGTATATTTTCCAGACCATTAAGCGATATTGTCAACGGCATCATATCTACTGCTGTTATTTGGTATCCAAGCTGAGTTGCAAAACGTGTTAGTTCTGCAGTTTGGCCGCATCCGAAGTCCAGTAGCTTTGCCCCTGTGTCCTGGATATTTGCTATTTTCTTAATCTGGCTTTTTATGGAACCCCACTCGATATCTCTGTCGCCTCCCAGGTCCGGTTTTAACCTTTTTATTTGCTCTGCGAATTGTACTAAACCTGGATTTTTAAGGTCTTTACTTAATGCATTTTTTGCCTCGATTTCTGCTTCTAATAGCCGGCCAAGCCGGGCCAGACATACGCCACGTCCTAAGCGAGCATCAACATTTTCTGGAGAAAGAGACAGGAAGTTTTCAAATTCTTTCATTGCTTTTACGATATGGCCCTGATTCAGAAGTGCCTGTGCGCATGAAATTTGATTTTCTGTGTTTGCTCTTATGAACTTATCTTCGCTGGTTGGTGGAAGTTTATCAGTACTAAAGGTGCTCATAACTTCCGGGTGTGTACTGGCGAGTGGTTGTATACGAGAGTTTTTGTCGTCTGTCCGGGTCGGATATCGAGTTTCAATTTGCTCTCTGTGTACAGGTGTTTCCGAAATACAGACAGACTTTTTTGTTCCGGTATCAAATTCACCTAAGCCATTATTTATTTTTGCCAGGTTTTCCCTGCTCATGACGACTTTCAATTGTGTACCGTGTCCACCGGGAGTATCAAGAAGTAAGGGGTGTACCCCGCAGGCTCTGAGGAACTGCCAAACCCGGTGGCCTTTTTGGGCGGCGACGGATTCGTCGATTGCCTGGCCATCTTTTGTAATTCCGGCATCGTCAACCATGAGTATACCACCTTCAATCATCATAGGGACTACCAGCCGGAACTCTTTGAAGATTAAATCTTTATCATTGACGGAATCCAAAAATACGAAATGAAATTTAAGGTCTTTTAGTTTTCTTAGGTGCTGGATTGAATCCGAATGCACCCATTCAACATTTGTTGTATCATAACAAATATTTTTGCTTCTTTTTATCGAGATAGTGCTTATATCTACGGATATCAACCGGCCTCTGTTTCCAAGTGTCCCGGAGATGTAATATGTACTTAAATGGTTTTCGTTGAAGCTCCGAATAGTACCGGTCTCAAGAGCTGTAATCTGTTCGTTTCTAAACTGCTTTTTGACTTCATTAATGGCGAAAATTACGTGTTGCATAACAAGTTGAGGAGCGGATGTGTTCCTGTTAATTACCGACCTTTTCACAATATATTCTACCATTGCTTCAGGGTGAGAACCCTCAAAAGGAAAAGTTAGTGAATTGATATCCCCTGTCCAGATAGGATATTTCGAGTCGATTTCACATCTGTTTACTGGTGTCCATTTCAGGAAACATTCGTTATACCATTCGAGCAGGTCAATACCCCATTTATCTCCCCAGCCGTATCTGTGGTAAAGCTCAATTTTCTGTTTAACCTGTTTGTCTAAAACATAACTGTAATGGTAGAAGATGATACCCATTTGTCTGGTTGTTGTTCCGTCCAGCAGGTGCATTTGTTCGGTTGTTTTATCAGAGCCAGGCCAGACCATAGTGGGAGGGCGATGGGTTGTAAACATTGCCCCTGAAACGTATTTA
>JASFVS010000155.1:0-7205 GCA_050049715.1 Phycisphaerales bacterium | reverse complement strand
AACACTTGCCAGGGCACCTGCTAAATATCGACGTCGATTAAAGGTCGGAATAAGTACAGTAACGACTGGCCCGGACTTTCTCTGAATTCCCAAAGGATTTTGGTTGTGTTTTGGGAGTCTCTCGCGTTTTTCTGGTGTTTCATAAATATCTAACATTTTCTAAATAGCTGAAGATCAGGTGGTAAAATTGGTCTCGAATCTTGGGAGGGAGAATTCTGTAGATGATTTGATTTCATTCAGAGCCCAATTTTGTGAGTAATTGTTAGGTTGAGATTCGGCTTGTTGGGAATCTATCTCATTTTCGTATTGAACGAAAATGTTATTAATGTTATTTAACTGTTTCTTCAATGGGTAATTTTCCTCGACGAATCTGCGATATTTTTTGGGTTCGTATATGCCGGAAAGAATCTGCTCGCAGAATTCTTCCGAGATATTAAATAAGAATTCTGATGGAAATATCTGGGCTGCACCTGGGAAATTATGGATAACCGGCTTTAGGCCACAAGCCATTGCTTCCAGAATCCCCATGTCTTGGCTTTCAATGATGCTTGTCGATACGATGTAATGTTTATCCTTGAGCCAGGAATGGATATCTTCCTGCCAGCCGTCGAAGAACACCACATCGTTAAGTTCGAGGGCATCGACCATATGTCTTAGGTATTGTTCAAGAGCTTTGTTCTGAGATATACCCCCGAAGAAAAGACGATACTCGGGGTCGATATAATGCAGTTTTTGCATGGCTTGTAAAATTAAAGCGGGGTTCTTTATCATTCTCAGATTAGCTAAAAAGGCGATATTCTTACCACGCTGGCGCTCGGTAAAAGTGTATTTTTCAAGATCTACCCCACTGGGGATAGTTAGTACTGATGTTTGACTTTCCAGGTTCGGAATTGTGTTTATGAGAGTATCTTTGACAAAGCTGTTGCCAATAGTGATAAGAGTATCAATATTAGCCCAGTTAACTTCTTGAGGCCATTGTCCATAAGCTTCGTAACGATGCAATCTGACAATGTTTTTGCAGACTTTCGGCTGTTTCGAGCCTATTACAGCGAGATTAGTGCACCACTCAAACCAGGAAATATCACTCCATTTCATTAATTCATAAAGTTCTTCTTCTGTTTGTTCGTTAAAAACATGCACTTGAAAACGCTGCTGTGCAAATTTGATGATTTCATGGAGAAATTCCATCCTGTCTTCGCCACAGAAGAAAGCTATCTTCGGTCTTTTTGAGCGAATTACTTCAAGCATCGGCTTGAGAATCTCTTGATTGGGCCACATTTGTAGTGAGCGAAGTAGAATTTCTATAGCATTACCTTTATTATTCTGCTCTAAAAATATATTGGCAGTTCTGTTAATTACATCTGCGTTCAATATGCCCATTTGCTCCATATTATCGAACAATTGCATAGCTTCATTTGCTTTGCCGACGGCGAGATATGCTTCAATTAGATTCCACACTATTTCTACAGAATCTTTTTGAAATCTTCGAGCTTTGATAAAATATTCGATGGCTTCGTCTGAGCGTCCAAGGCAGTGCAGAATTGCTCCCGTATCATTCAATATCTGCGCATTATTGCTATTTGTTCGAAGACATTCTTGCATGCAGGCCAGAGCTTCCTGGTATTTACCGGCCTCGGCTAAATCCAAGCCTCTTTCGTACTGTATAGAATTCCCAAACATATTATTTTGCTCTTGCCCACCGAGTGGATTTGAATTATTCTCAATAAACGTCATCTGATTTACTCCTGATTCTTAAAAAGCAGACCATTCTATAGACATAATCTTGTTAAACAGTGCAAATTCCGTGCCGTAAGCCGATTTCGGTGTTTATTTACGATCTCGCAGCCCCAGACATAAAAACTGTATAAATTTCAAACATATATGTTTTTATAGAATCACCTTGAGGTTTTAGGATATTGTCCTTAACAGCTATTAGAGGTAATTTAACAGCGACATAGACATAAGTTTTGCTGCTACAGATAAGGACATTTCGTATAAAACCTCCCGGCGAGATAGGTCTATAGCTATTTCGGCGATATCAGCTTCCTGTAGACGTGTTGCTTCATCTTCAGCGCTGTACTTAAGGTCTGTTACACTATTCTTGAGGCCGTCTAAAAAGCCGATTTTGGACCCGACGGCAACTTCGGTTTGAACCAGAAGATTGTTTATTTCTTCTATGGGGTTTGAGAAGTCGTCTTGCAGATCTGCAATTTGAGAGTCGGAGAGTCCTTTTGTATTTTTCAGTATATCCCGGATAGTAATGAGCATATCGAATATATCGTGAGTTCCGGGTATACTTACCAAATCAACGCCGGTGCTGGTTATTCCTGTAGTATCAACATATAGAACCTCTCCAGTAACCGAATGTTCTACAGCCAGATTGGTATCTGTGCCGTCAGTGTGGACAGTGGTCAGACCATCATCAATGGAGAGGTAATAGTCGCCTGGCGAGCCGGTTACTGTCAGCCATGTATAGCCACGGGCGCTGGATGTTCCCGGACCCGCAGCAGCGTTCATCGGAGCGAAAAATATTGTCACCTATGTAAAATGGCGATGTTTCCACACCTGGGGCTACTTCTATATTTCGATTTTCGAGACTGCCCTGGTAAGTAACACGTGTGATTTCTCCATTAGTGCGTTCGACAAGATATGGTGCAGAGCCCGTATCGCTTCCCCCAAATATGTATTGGTTCATGTGTTTAGTATTAGCCAATGATACTATTTGCTCTAATATATCATTAATTCCTTCAGCAGTTCTTTCTCTTGATTCTTCGTCGTGGACCTCACTGATGATTTGAGTTAAACGTGTTCTCGCTTCTGTGAGAGATGATACAATATTCTCAGTGACGGAGGATGAATGTTCTAAGAGACTGATGACCTCCGAAAGATTGTTTATATAATTCTCCAGCGATTTTTCCTCAGTATCAAGCCCTAAGACTCGGTAAGCGATAGAGGGGTCATCAGAGGCTCGATTGATACGCGAACCGGTAGATGTTTGCTCCTGCAGTAGAGCTATCGCATTTGTGTGGACGGACAATGCGAAACTGATGTTATTATAAATATTATTTAGTGAGCCGCTCATTTTTTGTATTCCATACTTAATATTTCATTTGGCACTTCGCAGAATGTACTTTATCGTTTTCATATTATTTCCATCACTGTTGCCAGCGATGATTGGAGTGTACTTAAATATTTTGACATCGCTTTGAACATCTGTTCGAAGAGCAGTATTTGAGTAGCTTCGTCATTTATATCGACGCCGCTTATCTCGCTCTGTTGATTAGTCAGGTTTTGGATCATGGCTTCGAGATTGTCTCTACGTGTTTGTTTAACGAGAAGATCTTGGCCGACCCCTGTAATCATCTGGTGATAAAACTCTACCGGCGTCAGGGAGTTCAAACTGGTTACGGCCTGTTCCTTTAACCCTGCCATCCGTGATGCGTTGGTGTTGTCGGTCATATCCGCGCCAAGAGATGATGCTACACGGCCCGGTGTATCAGTTATATCCGAAGAAACTGTCATGTCTGAGGCGCTGCTACCGGCCAAAAAGGTATTCATTCCAACCGCGGCCAATACGCCTGAAGTATCCGTATCTGCAAAAACATCAATGCTAAAAGAATCACCCGCATTAAGATCACCAGTACCGAGAGATAATTTAATTCCGGTATTTCCGATATCAATTTTGTCACCAACTGCATAGCCGGAACCGATATTGATGATATCAATCGTATTTGCAGCTCCGTCAGTTACTGTGAGTGTGAGGGGAGTGTCGACACCGACATCGCCTGATCCTGAGACCGTGAATGTTAGAGCGTCGTTTGCACTTCCTGTGTAAATGCCTGATAAACTTACGCTTGGGTCCGAAGACCCGCTGAAATTAATATCAGTTGGTACAGGCTCAGGTAGGACTGCAGGTAAGAAATCAAATTCGTAATTTGCGTCCGCCTGAATGTGAAGTTTGGAAGAGAGCACCGAACCGTTCAGGCCGGTAATAGATGAAATAGCGGTTGCTATGCTGGATAATGAATCGGTGGCTTTCACGATTGGTATTTCGCTACGGGTTATCTCTCCGGTGCTGGTATTTGTAACTCTTATATATATGCTGCCGTTAGTTACATTTGCGCCAAAATCAACCAGGTCTTCGCTTGTTACCGGCCAACCGGTTAGTTCAGTAAATGACCCACTTGAACCAACCCCCTGAACGTGGTATTGATTTATTTGTTGTATTATTGCAGTTGCTAAACTGTCCAGATCATCGTGTATCCCGGAGACTATGTCATTTCTTAATGATAATAATCCACCTAATACCCCGCTCTGTGAGGTTATATTGAAATGATTCATGTCGGCAACTGAAATACCCAATTCGTTATTTTCATTCTTGCCGACTTCCAATTCAGTAACAGTGGCGCCCACTACTACAGGTGTTCCGCCTAAATAGACATCGGTCACGCCATGTCCATGACTTCTGGTTTCTATACCGATTAACTTATGCATTTCTGATATAGTTCGGTCTCTTTGGTCTCTTAGATTGTTAGCTTTGCCACCACCTATTTCCAGTTTTTCTATATTGTCGTTTAGTTCAGCTACTTTATCTGCTAATAAATTGACTTGTGTGATAGTGTTCTGGGCTTCCAATTCAATCTGCTCTTTTAATGTTGTAAGATATTCTCCTAATGTTCTGAATCGGCTGGCCATGGTTTGGGCAGCGGTTACCACCTGATTTTGCCAAACGAGTTCTGTGGGATGAGAGCTAAGGTCTTGCAGCGCATTGAAGAAGTCGTCTATAACCGCGCTTAAGCCGTTACCTTCCGTGAATTCTCCAAAAGCGTTTTCGATTGTCCGCAATGTGCCAACTTCCTGCGAAACATGCTCTAATATTGATTTCTGTCGGGAAATTTCCATATCCAGAAGACCATCAATAATTCTGGTTACGCCTATGAATTCGACTCCTCCTCCCACAATAGTCGAACCAATTTGTGACGAATACGAAGGAGCTAGATCTACTCTTTGACGGTGATAGCCTTCGGTGGCTGCATTGGCAATATTATTGCCGATTATACCAAAAGCCTGTTCGGCGGCGTGAAGGCCGCTGACTCCTATTGCAAAACCATCCATTTTTAAACTCTACTTAAAACAAAATTCTTATGGTTTACGTCCCACAATTATTGGGTGTCAATTCAAGTTAGGTAGCCTCGAGATGACACTCTAAAGCTGCAGGTTTACAAAAGCCGTATCAGTTTGCCGTTTAGTTGCCCCATTGGAGTTATAGTAGACCATCTCATTTTTACCGAAGTCGAAGATACTTTTTAAAAGCTTATTATTAAATCTGGTACATTCAGACAAAAGCAAAGTAGTGCTTAAATATTCTTTCTTAAGTTCTATAATTAGCGACATTAACTTCTCTTTTGTAATTTTTATCTGGTTTTTTTTCTCTTTTGGTACGGTTGTCTCGAGAGCTGATAACGTTATTTGTTTGGCATTACATCCGAAAGCGTTTGCTAATTTTTCTCGTATCTTATGCCTTTCCGACTCGTGTTTTTGATAATTATTCGACTCAGTTTTTATAATCTCGAGTAATCTTCCTAAACCGGCGTCATCACGTTTGATAACTAAACTGCGCAGTTTGTTCAATTGCGATATATTTTTTTGCATATACTGGCTGTCTTTATCGAGGCAAGCCAGCAATTCATCGATTTTATCTTCTATTTCAGTTGTTACGGTCGATTTCATACCTGCCCATCTAATGCTTGGTTAAGCTCTTTGGAATCTGGTTGGTTTGTTATATTTCTTTGCTCGGTTTTGGTTAAAAATTGATATATGTCTTTCCACAATCCAAAACCACCGTTACTGGCAATATCACGGCCAAGATATAACCAGAATATTCCCTGAATTTGTTGGGAAGCTGCATCTTTTTCAAAGCCCCAGTCTCCTATACTATTTTTCATCTGGTCCAGAATTTTATTTAGTAGAACCGATTCAAAATCTTTGGCTACCTGCTTCTTCTTTTCTTCTGGAATACTGTTGAGACTCAATTTACCCAGATTCTCCAACATGGCGGGGGGGGAAATTGGTTCAGTTAGTAACAGTTTAGTACTGTCCATTGGATTACTCCTACATTATCACCAGTTTGGCTTGAAGGGCACCGGCCTTTTTCAAGGCATTAAATATTGCTATTAGGTCTGTTGGAGTTGCACCTATACTGTTGAGGCTTTTAGCTAATTCAGAAACGGTAACCGATTGAGACACGGGTATCAGGTGTCCCTGTTGTTCTTCAATTCCTATGAGCGTGTCTTCAACAACTGTTGTTTCTCCGGCATCGGAGAAAGGAGCTGTGGGTTGTGAAATTATTGGCATTTCTTTGATTTTAACTACGAGACTGCCTTGTGAAATCGCTACCGCTGATATGCCGACATTTTCACCGACCACAATAGTGCCGGTTCGTTCATTAATTACTACTACCGCGGGAGCATCAACTTTTACGTCATGTTTTGTAATATCGACAATAAAGCTGGCTATATCTTTCTGGGCAATTTCGCTTGGAATTTTCACTTTAACTGTGCCGGCGTCAACTACTATTGCGCTATCTGCATATTCTTGATTAATGGCTGTGCTGATTTGCTCTGCAGTTGAAAAATCACTGTTTCTAAGATTAAGCTTGATAAATTTATAACCGCCGATGTATTCAACAAATGTGGCTATTTCTTCCTTCTCGACCATGGCGCCATTAGGAATTCGTCCTACTGTCTGGTGGTTTTTTGTAATTGAGGCCTTGTCACCTGCTGCCGTCCAACCTCCGATTGAGACTCCGCCGTCGGCTATGGCGTAAACCTGACCGTCAAGACCTTTTAAAGGCGTCGGTAAAAGTTTTCCACCCTGAAGACTTTTAGCATCTCCTATAGCAGAAACATCAACGTCAACTCGTGAACCTTCGCGGTCAAAAGGGCCTAATTCCGCCGTAACCCAAACCACAGCGATATTACCGCTGTTTAAATCAGAAGGCGTGAGCACTAATCCAGAATCTCTTAGCATATTCGTGAGCATTTGCCGCGATAACAGTGTAGTATCACCATCTCCGGCTAAGCCAATGACTAAGCCGACACCTGTGAGAGGATTGCTTCGGAGCCCCTGAATATCAACAATGTCTTTTATCCGCTCACATTTTCCGGTGCAGGGTATAAGTGTACTAATTAGGAATACAAATATTA
>JASFVS010000154.1:0-7208 GCA_050049715.1 Phycisphaerales bacterium | reverse complement strand
ACGGAAGAACAGAGCGAAAGCTACGAGCAATACTGCTGAAATTATCGTAGTTATAATCCAAATAGTTATCCAGCTGGTAACCCTGCCGCCGCTGTCCTGTACAACCGTATATTTATCTATCAATGCGGCATTGAAGAAATTACCGACGAGCCAGCCGACACCGAAGCAGAGCAGGCCGATTAGGCCCTGGGCCTGAGCACGGATTTCGGGAGGGGCCTTTTTGTCGACATATACTTGCCCGCCGACAAAAAAGAAGCCGAATATCACGCCGTGGATAAGAATGGCCATATAGTAAAGGAATGTTTGATTATAAACCCCTCCGGCCCAGAATATGACATATCGTGCGACAAGTGCCGCGAGACCTATCACGATTGTTTTTTTGACGCCTACACGTGCCAATGAGAGGGGCACCAGAAGCATTAAGAACATTTCGACCAATTGTCCCCAGTTCATTGTGGCAGTCACTAAGGTAAAGCCCTGATCATTAAAGAATTGAGAGCCGAAGGAGAAATAAGTTGTAAAGGGAATCATCACGAGCGTGGAGATAATGATGAACAAGGCAAAATTGGGTTCCTTCATTAGGCTGAGTGCCCGCAGGCCCAGTGCATCGACAATTGAAGCGGGTTTTCCTTTGGCAGGCGGCGGGGTGTTGGGTAAAGTTAAATTTAAGAGGGCCGCAAGAAGCGCCGTTCCCGCCCCGCATAAAAGCGGGATCGATGTGTCGTCAATCTTTTTGCCGTATGCCTTCAAGGCAATCACGCTGAAGATAAGAGATGCCACCCACCCTATAGAGCCGAGAGAGCGAATCTGGGGGAACTTTTCCGATGGATAGTTGGCCATCGCTATAGCGTTGGTCAGAGGCCATGTCGGCATATAGCAGAACATTGCGAGCAATAATACGACAAAAAGCAATAACGGGCTGGTGACGTTTGCTGCGATTAAAAATAATACTGCGCAGGCGGCGTTGAGCACAATAAGTACCCTTTGACTGGCAAAGTGCCGGTCTGCAATCATACAGATAATCGGTGAAACCAGACAGCCGAGGGGCATAGAACTCAATATGATTGCCTTTTTCCAGCCTTCTACGCCCATTTTTGTCAGGTATGCGGCCAGCGGAACAAACCATACTGCAAACAGCATGTACTGCAGGAACATCATGATACTCAGGCGGATTCTAACACTTGTGGACTCATTCATTTTAAAGCTCCTATGTTAATTGTTATCCGTTAAAGCCAGACAGCCTCTGGGCCGCAAGCTTGATATCTCCGAATCTGTCATTACCTGCTTCTCGTTCGATTGCCAGAGCGCCTTCATAGCCGATTTCTTTGAGCGCATTTAAGAATGCCTCCGGCCCCACTTGGCCGTCGCCCCAGGGAACCTCCGCCCCCCATGTACCCGGTTGTGTAGTTCTGTTTGCGTCTTTGATATGGATATGCTTAATCCACGGAGCCAGTGTCCTGACGGCTTCAATCGGGTCGCCTTTGTCGTAAAGAATCATATTGGCCGGGTCGAAATTAACTCCGAGCGCAGGGTGATTTAGTTTCTCCAGGAATTGCCGTAATTCCTCGGCTGTTTCCTGGCCTGTTTCCAGCAAAAGCATAATACCTTTCTCGCCGGCAGCATCGGCCAAAGATACAATGCGGTCATTAAATTTTTTGGTATATTCTTCGTTCGTTTCGTCGATGAAGCCGGCGTGCATCGAGAGATATTTGACGCCGAGTTTTGCTGTTACTTCAGCGGCGCCGATAAACAATTTTTGATTTTGTTCCCAGCACTCATCCGGTACGATGCCGCCGGTTACTTTTATACTCTCCAGAGATGAATAGTCCTCCTGAGGGAAATCTATCATCGTGCTGCTTATTGTCCAGTTTTGTTTTTGTACAGCCGCAAGGTAATCGTTTCCGTCCTGGCCCAAAGCGGCTCTAACTGCAAGGTGAATGTGTTCGGTCCCGATTTTATCCATCGCTTCTGCAACGCCAGCGGTGTCTGTTTGTAGAGACCAACTGCAAATTCCTATCGGCCAATCCTGACACTTCATCATAATATTCTCCAGTTCAAACTTTTCGTTGTTTATTTAATCAAGACCTTCTCTTTTTTCCCGGCTGATTCCTTTTCCGCCTCGACGATTCTGACCGAGTCTCGTGACTGCTCAAGGGTCGTTATAGGTTCGACTTTTTCGCCTTTTACCGCCCTGGAAAAATGTTCTATTTCCAGCAACCAGCCGTCTCCTTTCTGTACTTCCGGAGTGAAGGCCCCTCCTTCGGTGGGACAGACTTTTAGTGCCGGCTCACGCGTTAAATCATAAACAATCGTTGCTTTTTCCATCATGATGTTAAAGCTCATCTCGAATCCGAATGTCGGCGTCATCGCCCAGCTACCTTCCGCTGTTATTGCCATGTCATCGTCATAGAGGTACTGAGTGACTATATGAAGAAGTCCGTCGCCGGGTCCTTTTGCTCCAGAGCTGTAAACCGCGTTCGGAATACCAAACAGATACTGTACGAAATCCGTGTCGTGTATGTGCAAGTCAAGAGCCATTCCTCCGCTGCGTTTTTCATCCATGAACCAATTGTCTATGCTCCAGGTCGGAGCAGCTCCCAAACGTTGAAAGATTGCAGCGATAACCCTGCCGTATTCGCCGCTGTCAACTATCTGTTTTGCTTTGGCGTATTCCGGCCAAAAACGTACACAGTGTCCGATTTGCAGAATCTTTCCGCTTTGTTTAGCTTCTGCAATCATTCGCTCGCAGTCTTTGACGTTTAGTGCCATTGGTTTCTCGCACATCACGTTGATTCCGGCCGCTAAGGCTTTTATCGAAAAATCTGCATGTAGAAATGTCGGCAGCGTGATAGAGACGGCGTCGAGTTCGGCACTTTTAAGCATTTCCTCAAAATCCGAGTATAATTGCAGACTGTTGAAATCAACCGCCCCTTCGGTGTCCCCTATATTTCCCACAGCTCTTTTCGTATTCTCTACTATATTCGGGTTCATATCGCAAATTGCCGCAACCTCGACACCATCTAAAGCCTTCCAGCACTTATAGTGCGTTTGCCCCATAAATCCAAATCCAACGATCCCTACTTTTAGCATTTTCTTAACCCTCAAATTGTTTAATTGCCAAGCCGTGCCTCATATCCATTCTCTGTAGTAAATGGTGACATGTGATTGTATTTTACCGGTCCAGTATTCTATCAGAGGCAATTATTTTTCTCAAACTCATATCTGTGATTATGAAGTATAAATTTTCTTTAGCTTGTTTCCTTCTTTAGCAGATTATTGATATTTTGGATACGTTTTTCGAAAGCCGGATGTGAGGAAAAATAGATACCGAGGTCGGTTTTGCTGTCAGATGGTTTTAGTTTGGCTAATCGCGAAAGTAATTGCTCGCAGGCCCCGGGATTATAACCGGCGGCTTTGACCAGTCTCGCTCCGAGTTTGTCGGCTTCGGACTCGAGGTCCTGGGAATAGGCGCTTTCAAGGAATTTTACGCCTACTGTGCGAAACCAGCCGGCAAGGAGGCCCCGAACAGGTGCGGCGCGGGACACGGTGGAAATGGCTGAATTGCTTATAATACGGTCCATAGCGTGTCCCCGAATGATGTGACTCATTTCGTGTCCAAGTATGAACGCAATCTCATCTTTATTCCATTGGCAAAGGTCTAATAACGGCCGGGTCACAAAGATGAATCCGCCGGGCAGAGCAAATGCGTTAGGCTCAGAACCGTTAACGGCTTCAAAATAAAACTTTCGCGATTTGTTGGATACGCGGCCGGCCAAATTATTGCCTATTTCATTCAGTATTTGTTTGGCTTGCGGGCTTGGGTCAAGACCTAATTGATTTCTAATTTGATGTGCCAGGTCCATCCCGACTTCGTGTTCGACCTTGATGGCGTCGGCTTCGGTACCGGTTATTGATTGCCACAGCCACCTGGCTTTGCGAATCTTCGGCCCGACCTTTTTTCCTAAATTGTAAAACAGGCCGCTCAAATTCCAGTAGCTCCTTTAAAAACAAGCCTAACTTTGTACCAGCCATCGATAGATTTCCCGTACGCCCGGACGTTTTCCATACATGAGAATACCGGTTCGGAATATTTTAGCGGCGACCCATATCGCAAGATAAACGGTTGCTGCTAAAAGTAGTATAGATGCGATTATCTCGATTTTTGGGACGTCGGAATCGGAGCAAATACGAAGTATCATTACCATTGGTGTTAAAGGCGGCAGGAACGAAAGGACACGCGATAATAATCCATTGGGATCCTGGACCATTTTAAACCAGCCCAGAACTGGTAGTATAAGAACCATTATAATCGGTGTCATCAAGCTTTGAGTTTCTTTGATAGTGTTGCAAATCGAGCCAATCGCAGCCAGAATTGAGCTGATAAGGAAAAAGCCGAGTATATAATATACCACAAAATAAATTGCCAGTTCAGCAGTGACCTCAATCTTCAAACCCTGCCAGAGTATGGTTATATACGCCGCTACAGCCCAGAGAATCACGACTGTAAAACTTATTGCACATAATCCTAAAATCTTACCTGCCATCAATTCAAAAGGACTTACCGCCGACAGCAGCACTTCGATAATACGTGAATTCTTTTCTTCGATTACACTGTTCAACATTTGATGGCCTGAGCCGACAATTCCCATGAATATCAGGTACATAAAACAGAAAGGCACCATCATTTTCATAGCTTTGTCGATACCCCTCTCAACACGGTCCTCCTTATCGGAGGAGCCCATTTCCAATCTTTCAACCGGAACCTTTCGGATTTCGGAAAGTTTGTCCAGAAGCTCTTTGGGGATGCTCTGGGTTTTGTATCGGTGGTTGATAACGGCCTCGCGTAAACGGTCCTCGATAATCGAAGGTATTTGGAAATCACTTGCTTTTAGCTTATAGGTATAAAGACGTATTTTGCCGAAACCTTCCACTTCTAAAATATTGCTGTCCAGAGCAGCATAAACGCCCACCTGGCCCTGACGCAGTTTGTTTCTTCCCTGCTTGTCTGCTGATTCCGGGCCTTCCCGAGTTTCGAGCATAATTACATTTATTTGTCTTTGCGGATTTTTCTCATTGTATTTGCCAAAGGAGTTTTTGATTTCGTCAGCCAATTCATTTGACAAATCGGCCACAGCGACTATAACCGGTGGTCGTGGTCCGGTTTTGTTACTTGCCATTCGGCTTGTAAAGAAAATTATTCCTCCTATAATAAACGGGACCATCAGGATACCAATGATGAATCCCTTGGTTTTGACACTCTCGACATATTCGCGATGGGCAACCTTAAAAATCTTATTCATTGCCTTTTCCAACCAGTTCGACAAAGATTTCGTGTAATGAAGGGACCTTTACTTCAAATCTTTGCACACGCACTTGTTCAGTTAATAGCCGCAATAGTTCCTGACTGTCTCCATCTTCCACTAATGAAATATCAAGTTGCTTACCATCGGATTCCACTGTTTTTACCATAGGGAGATTTTTGATAAAGCCTGTATTGCCGTCAAGCTCGACGCTTACAATATGAGACCTTCGCGGCAATTGGATGTTAGCCAGTCTGTCATCTAAAATAGCCTGACCTTTATTTATTAGAAGGATTGAATCACAGAGTTTTTCGGCCTGGTGCATTACATGCGTGGAAAAGATGACGGTTTTTCCTTCATTTTGCATTTCAAGCATTATAGATTTTAGTAAATCCGTATTGATTGGGTCCAATCCTGCAAATGGCTCGTCGAGTATAAGCAGTTCGGGCTCGTTGATTGCGGTAACGGCGAATTGCAGCTTTTGGTGCATACCCCTTGAAAGTTCTTCCACCTTTTTGTCTGCGCGGTCGGCTAAATCAATACGCCGGAGCCATTGAGGCACCAGGTGGGAAAGCTCGTTGCTTTTAAGGCCTTTGATTGCGCCGAAGAAAGCGAGTACTTTGGAGGCAGTCATTTTTCTATATAGACCACGTTCTTCGGGCATGTAGCCGATGCGGGCTTTTGCCTGCTCAGCTAAGGGATTCCCGAATATCTCAATTCTGCCACTGTCGGGCCGGATGATGTTCATAATCATTCGAAGTGTCGTAGTCTTACCGGCGCCGTTAGGCCCCAGAAATCCGTAGATACTACCTTTGGGAACTGTGACATTGAGGTTGTTCACGGCCTGAACATTGCCAAAGGATTTGTGTATGCTATTAAGAAAAACCGCAGTCATATCTATGTGTCTTTCACACAGGATTTCCGGTTTGCTGCAAATTCAGTTTCACAGGGTAATTTGTTTACTCCATCTACTCTTGCGGACCTAATAAGCAGGATAAATGAGAGTGTTGGGACTCGAACCCAAGACCTACGGCTTAAAAGGCCGTTGCTCTACCAACTGAGCTACACTCCCAAGATTCTCTGAGTTGCGGTAATATAGCACCTTTCCGAATATGCTGTCAATCTTTAGCAGGAAAATTCTCATTGGTGCACAGGATATTGTACGTAAATTGCCGTTGGAAGCTCTTTTATTTAGATTGAAACTGTTTTATGAGAATATGTCGCCTTAAAATAATCTTTTAGTGAATGCAAATGGCAGAGTGATATGTTTCGGGCTATTCTCTTTTACTCGAACGTTCCATGTATCCGAGCAGTTTCCAGCCCGATGGCAGAACTGCTGTTGCTAATACTATCTTTAAAAGGTCACCAACGATAAAAGGATATAATCCTGTAACCAGGACAGTTCTGTTAATACCCATCAGGCAGCATAGCCAGGATAGAGCAAAAATGTACATGGCCATACTCCCGAAAACCATCGCCAAAATGGTTGTTCCAAAGCGGCGATCCCATCCACGTTCGGCCAGCGCTCCTGTAATATAAGCTGCGGCAATAAAACCAACTAAGTAACCTCCGGTGGGTCCAAATAATAATCCTAAACCACCTCCGAATGCGAACACCGGTAGGCCCGATACTCCTTCGATTATGTAGGCGAGTACCGCAAGACTTCCTCGTTTGGCTCCAAGTAATGCTCCTATCATTAAAACGGCAAATGTTTGACCGGTAATAGGTACCGGGCTAAAAGGCAACAGAATCTTTATTTTGGCGCATAAACCGATAAGCAGAGAAGCGCCTATAACTAAAACAATATCGTAAATTACAGCATGCTTTTTTTCGCTTGGCCGCAGAATGTCGGCTATGGTTGCACTTGCCAGCATATCTTCTCCGTAATAAAAACTTTTATATCCTTGA
>JASFVS010000003.1:0-26748 GCA_050049715.1 Phycisphaerales bacterium | reverse complement strand
CCTTTAATTTCTGACCATCAATATAAAAAAGGGCATAAGCTGTTGCCAGCCTTGTGACATCCATCAGTTCTTCACTATCTGTTTTGTCAAGTGGTACATCCCAGTATTTGAATTCCACTGCATTCCCGGAAACTACTTCCTGTGGCTCTGATGTTACAGGTTTTGCCGGTACTAAGCCGTCAGACGTCACCTTATAGATCGTATAACTAAGACGATTGGCTTTTCTGCCTATATTCCCGAATGCTACCGTCGCAGCCAGAGCGTCTCGCTTTATTTTTCTGTTGGCCGAATCGAAAGTTCTCAGCCAAGCTCGATTGCCGCCGACCAATAAGGTCCCAACCGCTAATACGACAATTATATTCATCGCCATAGCGATAACCAGTTCGATTAAAGTCAAACCGGTTCGAAACCTGTTTTTTCTATTCTGAATTTGGTATCTTTTATGTCGCATCTCATGTCCTGTCATATATTTTGATTCAGTGTTTTTACACTTAACCATATTTTTCGATTTTTCATCCCCCTGCAGCATCGATCCGGACATAAGTAGTCATAGTAATGGGTCTGATAAACTCTATTTGTTGTGTAATTCTTTTATCATCCACTGAAGTTGAACCGAATCTCACTACAGCGCTCAAACGACGAAGTGTGACATCTGATAATAAATCGTGGTCAACGTCTGCCCATGCCAGCATGACCATCAACGGCAGCTTATCGACCGTGATTGTATATATTGCATTATTCAGTGGATTTCCCTTTACTTCCTCAAATCCTGAGGGTATTGGGACGGCCGAGAAACCAAACTTCAGCTCGGTCGGGTCATACTCATCACTACCCCCTGTGCTCATCCAGTCCTCGAGCAACAATTGTGCAGTTCGTGTGCCGGTGATTTGTGTACGTGCTATCTGAGCACCTTTTGCCGCATGATACTGGTAGCTTAATGCACCTGTAGAAGCTATGACCAGGACTGCCGTAGCTATCATTACCTCAAGCAGGGTGATTGCCCTTCGCATTTTCGTTTTACGAAATAAAACCAAGGGTGTGAATTTATGTTGCTTGACGGTCATAATTCCTGTCCTCCTTCCGCCAACGGAGCCTTAGTTTAATTTTAGTTACAGAACGAAAAAAAGTAATTATTCCGTTGTGCTAAATTCACTTACGAGTCCAGAGCATAAAATTGAGTCGTGAAACCTCACATCCGCTTGCAGAACTTCTTCTACTATTTAAAATATACTACATAAAAACAGCAAAGCAAAAAAAACATTAGTCCGATAAACCCCATCTCTCGCCTTGTGTTGAATCTGCCCGGCCGGCAGATAATTATTGGATAATAAGAAAGATGCGTCGCTGTTATTGGGCGTTTGTTTATTCGTCATATTTTTCACGAATTGACACCGGTATAGTGAATATATTAAAAAAAATCTTTCCTGTCCCGGAATCGGATTTGGTCTTAATTCAAAGGTGGCTATGGCCGTTCCGGCCATAGCCACCTTTAGCTCAATTGAACTAACTCCCGCTGCGAATGCGGATTACTTTACATCCAAACCCGCCTCCGTATGTTCTCAAAATATAAGGGCAAATCTTATTTGCTAATCCCGGATTCACAGGGTAGCGGAGAGACTACTAACCACCACTACTCACTACTACCACCATCTGGATCGTAGTTCCAACCAGTATCATCAAGTAGTCCTGAGCCAGTCAGGCCGGTGCCGGTAGCACTCACCGAGATATCAGCGTTTCCGTTACCGTCTACCTCGTCAATTGTGAAATTGGCTACTGTGAAGTACCTGCCTGTCAGATCGCCGCTTTGGAAACCTAATGTGCCGCTAACTCCCGAAACGGACTGACCATTCCAGGCACCTACTGTCGTTGGGTCTTCTGCGTAGGCGGCGCGTACGGCAGTACGGATAGCACCGGCTGTCGCAGCAGCTTCGGACCATTTCGCCTGCTCAACCCTACCACGGAGAATCGGAACCGCCACAGCAGCTAAGATGCCGACAATCAGAATTACGACCATCAGCTCGACCAGGGTGAAGCCCCTTCTCTCTCTTGTCTGTTTCATCATTAATCTCCTAAAAATACTTTTGAACAATTGTCCTGTTTCTGATATTTTTATATGGCGCTTTTTTGTATGCCATTCACGTTACGTAATGCAAACATTCAATAAACAAACTATCGACCAAAATCATCCGTGACTATATGAGTTTTTCATTTTTATCTTGCTCATTTTGAAGCATTATTTATGTTAATTCTGTGTCGCAAAATCGAGCTATCCCGAGATGTTGGACATAGAGAAAATTGGTAGATATAATGCGATAACTACAACTGATACAATGGCACCAACCGATACAATCATTATTGGCTCAAGCAGGTTCGTCAAAGTTGTTACTGTTGAATCGACCTTCCGTTCATAATGCTCGCTGGTCCTCTCAAGCACTATTGGTAAAGAGCCGCTTTCTTCGCCGACCTGTACCATTTTGACAACCATGTTGGGGAAAAAATCCGTTGAAGCCAGACTCAGGGAAATGTTAGAGCCTCCGACAAGATTTTCTCTGGTATTTATTATTGCCGATTTGATAACATCGTTATTGGTCATCCCTTTGAGGACGTCAAACACCTCAAGCACAGAAACACCGGCGGACAATAAAGTTGACATTGTCCTGCAAAACGTTGCAATAAAAGCCTGACGGAATACATTGCCAATCAAAGGGATAGATAAAGAAATCTTACTGAAAAACATATGTCCTTTGCTGGTTTTACAGGCCAGAATGCTGGAAATTATTAGAAGAAGAAGGAGGCCTATCGCATAGATGATATTTTGTTGGAGTATGTCGTAAATATACATGAATCCACGGGTAAAGACGGGTAATTGCCCGCCTAATTGCTCAAATATCATACGGAAGCGAGGGACAATGAAAGCCATGATAAATATTACTATTACGATAATAAAAGACATCACAAATATTGGATAAGCCATTGCCCCCTTGACTTTTCTTGTCAGTTTGTCACGGCTGTCGAAATACTCAGCCAGCTTACGCAACGCTTCTCCGAGGTTACCGCCGGTTTCGCCCGCTAAAATTAAGGCACAGGACAACTGGTTAAAAACCTTTGGAAACTGCGACATGCTTTCGGAAAACGACGTGCCCTTCTTCACTCTTTCCGAGATGTTCTCAAGAACATGCTGAAGATACGAGTTTCCCGTATCTTCGGCGATTGTATCCAGGGATACTGTAATTGGAATTCCTCCCTCAACCATTGTGGTAAGCTGCCAGCAAAGTGCCGAAAGCTCTGCTGATTTGATGCGCTTGCGACGACTTATTCGCCTGCTTTTTGCGGCGTCTCCGGATATCTCATCGATGGAAATCGGTGTAAACCCCTTTTCCCGAAGATGGCTGAGTACGTCGGTTGAGGAACTCGCTTGCGCAAGACCTTTTTTCTGTGCTCCTGTCGAATCCCGAACGACATATCTGTAGCTTTTCATGTAGTTGACCCTCTCGAAAATCGCCTTTACTGTTCAGTTAATCTCCGGCCCTGATACCGACAGGCGAGTTCGCCTGCATAGTCGGACCTTGCCGGATCGTACAGCAAATAAGCGTTGTGATTTTATATTTGTTTTCTCACAGCAGTATCTTATCGGTGTATGAAAACCTCGAGTTTAATCAAAATCTCATCGTAGTTTTGCAGCACCTGAGTCCGGTATTCTGGACGGGACTGAGCTGTTTTTTCGTCGTATATGAAGAACCGGCAACTTGTCTACACCGTCTTCGGGATACCCGTAACTCCGATAATTGCTGTAAACTGTTATACTCTTCCGGTAAAGGCCACACTAATGACCTCTTCGGCCGTTGTCAGACCTGCCAGCGCTTTGTTTACACCGCTTTGAAGCAGGCTGCCGTAACCTTTTTTAAACGATGCTTCTCTTATTTGCGCCTCGCTGTCACCGGCGATTATCTCTTCACTTATTTCATCATCAATTGTTAAAAACTCAAATATGGGTAATCTGCCTAAATAACCCGTTCCTCCACACGCCGCACAACCCTTACCATGATAGAAGGTAGGTGTCTTGGTTTGTTTGTTGTCGGTATCGATTCTAAGACGTTCAAGAACTTCTTCAGTTAATGTTATAGGCTCTTTACAGTGCTCACAGATTTTTCTGACTAATCGTTGGGCGATTATTAAATTCAACGATGAAGCAAGCAGATACCGCTCTATCCCCATATAGAGAAGTCTGCTTATGGCGCTGGGCGCATCATTGGTGTGAAACGTGCTTAGAACCAGGTGGCCTGTCAAAGATGCTTTTATCGCAATCTCAACTGTTTCTTTATCACGAATCTCACCTATTAGCACTATGTCAGGGTCCTGTCTTAAAATCGCCCGCAAGCACTTTGCGAAGTCGAGTTCTATTTCCGGCTTGACCTGAATCTGGTTAATACCTGCAAGACGATATTCGACGGGGTCCTCGACTGTTGTAATGTTTTTCGTCGGGTCTTTAAGATAATTCAGGGCCGAGTATAACGTCGTACTTTTACCGCTTCCGGTAGGTCCCGTCACGATGATTATTCCGTGAGGCCGGGTTAGCATCCCTTTGAATTCTTCGAGAAGTTCCGGTTCGAGACCAAGCTCATCCAGGTCGTGCTTCACGGCTGATGCATCCAAAATTCGCATTACTACTTTTTCGCCGTATATCGTTGGTATTACCGATACTCTGACATCTACATCTCGGCCGGAAATCTTCATCTTGAATCGACCATCCTGAGGTAATCTGCGCTCGGCGATGTCCATTCGTGAGATAATCTTAATTCTGGCAATCACCGCATCCTGCATTCTTTTGGCCGGAGGAACCATGTCACGAAGCATGCCGTCGATTCGCATGCGAACCGAAGTGGATTTCTCCTGCGGTTCGATATGTATGTCACTCGCCCTGCTTTTAACCGCCTGGCTCAGGAGCAGGTCGACAAAACGAATCACAGGCGCTTTATTTGCATCTTCTTCACCGGCGGTATCCGGTTCCATGGATTCTTCTATAAACAGGTCATCTTTTGTGTCGCTGCCCTCGAGTTCTACAAGGCTGCGAAGCTGTTGTTCTTCGACATCGGAACCATGATATACTGATTCTATTGCTTTAAGGATCTCATTGGGAGAGCTGATTACCGGCCTAATCTGACGTTTCATTTTCAGAGTAACTGTATCTATCGCAATCACATTGAGTGGATCGGCCATTGCGACGATGATTTTGTCGTCATCCTCACCAATAGCTATAAGACAGAAACGTTTGGCGATTCCCTCAGGTAGCATTCGTGCGACTTCTCTGTTTATTATGTCTGTCTTATTATTTGTAGTATCTAAACGGATGTATTCCATAGAGAGGTGTTCAGCCAGGGCACGAATAATATCTTCGTTATTGAGTAACTCGAGTCGAAGTAAAACTTCACCCAGGCGTCCACCATTTTTGTTTTGTTCGTGAAGTACTTTTTCCAGTTCTTCCCGGCTTAACAGACCTTTTGATACGAGCAGCTCGCCGAAGGGGGTATAGCTTTGATTTCCTGGAGTTTTGGTGGTGGCTTTTCTTGAACCCATCCGATTATTTTTACCTTCACTATAGCGATTGGTTAATTTTTAATTTAAAGAGCAAAAAGCAATACAACTTGGTCTGTCGCGAATTCAATTTCGCCTGATAAAGACAGGGGCTCCGAAATATGGTTACGACTCGCTTTTTTCCTCTTCTCCAGACCATTTAGTCTTATAAATCGTCTATATTTGTAATGTACGAGAAAAACAGCCTCTGACAAAATATGCTTGATGTTGTTTGACAATAGTAAATGCCTCGGCTGAACAGTTTTTCGGGTGATATACGGCCATAATTTACCCGCACCTTACAAATCAACGGTTAGTGACGTTAGGCATCTTTGTCTCCGGACGGAATAGCAAGGGTTATAAATTCAATTTAAGGCTCTATAAATAAAGATGTTATAGTAGAGGCAGGTGTAAAAATTCTCACTTTGGACCAGGTCCGGAGTGTCAAAAAGTTTACTGCTTTTGTAAATCAGGATACTACTTATAGGACAATTAAGCGGTCTTTTTTTGAGTGATATAATCCCGGTTTCAATATTGATACAATCCATACAGACCTTAAAATTATGCCCATAAAAGAACCAATCTGTTTCCCAATGCCCTATTGCATATTCGCTTTCTTGCCGGCCATATAATTTCCAGCGCGGTTAACGCGAAAGTCCTTGACGAAGCGGCGGAAGGTGTTAATATTTGTATCGGTCACAAGCCTGTTGTTAGGCAGATGTATAAATATAAGTTTTGCGGATGTGGCGGAATTGGCAGACGCGCAGGCTTCAGGTGCCTGTGGGCTTCGGCCCGTGGAGGTTCGACTCCTCTCATCCGCATTGACCTGTCCAAAATCACAGAAAAAAGCTCTTTATTAGCCTCAAATCACGTATTCAACACTCGGTTTAACGAAATTTGTGCAGATAGGTCGATAAATAAGAAATAAGCGAATAGTGCGCTCGACCTTTTTGAAAAAGCATTATGTTTGGAATTTTACAGGAATTCGAATCCGCCGTAAGCGGAGATGCCTGGCTGAGTCCTGTTGTTTTAATTGGACCGGGGCTGGTTTGTGTTATCTTTGGGCTGTTTCTCTGGCTTGGCGGACTTGGCTTTAGAAAACTGTTGGCACCGATTGCCGCAGCGACCACCGGAAGTGTTTGTGTTTTTTTCATAGTCGAAAACAATTTCGTATTGGTGCTGTTTTCAGCAGTCATCGCTGCTGTTATCGCAGTAATATTTGAAAGGTTCTTGATAGCAATAATTACCGGAATATTGGCGGTGGCGTTCACTTTTATCTTTCTGGCCGGCTCTTACGTTGAAAGTGCGCAGGAACAGCCTCCGGTAAGCTCGAACCGGACATCGGTCCAGGATTCTGTGATGGACGTCCGGCAGAGCGCAGAAAATATGAAGACTTATATTGTTCACGCCATCCGAAAAATTAAACAGGCTTATTTACAAATGCCGTTGTATAAGGGATTGATAGTAATGGCCCTGGCACTGGTTTTTATGATAGCCGGATTTTTGTTCAGGCGACTTGCTTCGGCTTTGTGCTTTTCGATTTTAGGAACGGTGCTTATTTTCGCCGGACTGATTTTGCTGTTGTTATATAAAGGTGCTGTGCCGGTCCGGATTATTTACGGCAAACAGTCATATTATGCGATTGTTTTTCTGGCAATGATTGCTTTTGGTACGTTCGAGCAATTATTACTTTGTCGGCGTTCGAAAACAAGCTCGATAGGGGAAAAACAAAAGGCTGGGGATGAACAACAGCCCGTACAGACGAGGAGAGATTGGCGAACTTCATAACGGCCTTTGGGCCTGATAAGCGAAGACTGGAAAGTAAAATTAAGGAGATGGATAATGGATTGCATTACTGTCCTTGCACAGGCGTATGAAACTGCAGGCCCACAGGCATCGGAAGCAGTTGTGCCGATAGATACATTTTGGAAATATATTACTTCTCTCAATGCAGTTGAAGCGACAACTTTTATTTCTTTTGGTGTAGTTTGTTTATGCTATGGATGGCGCGTCTTCAAGGTATTGGTTGTAATTAGCTTTTCGCTGTTGGGTCTGTTTCTTGGGGTGTCGATAAGCAACCAAATCGTCGGACTGAACAGCCAGCTCTTCGGTGGGCTGATAGGAATGTTAGTGCTGGGGGTTCTTTCTGTGCCTTTGATAAAATGGTCTGTTTGTATATTAGGGGCGGCGGCCGGCGGAATAATGTCTTCCGGAGTATGGTATGCGTGTGGATTAACCGAAAGATATATTATGGCCGGGGCGCTTATCGGAATTATTGCCGGCGGTATGATTTCATTTATCGTGTTTAAAATTGCCGTTATGCTCTTTTCGAGCCTCGGTGGCAGCACATTGATGGTTGTTGGCACACTGGCGCTCTTACACCTTTATCCATCTACAAAAGTAGGCGTGGAGGAAATGGTATTTACTCGGAAGTGGTTTTTGCCTCTTACTTTGGTAGTGCCGACGGTGATAGGCTTGATAATGCAAAACAGATTTATAAAAGACTCCAAAGACTGGGACCTGTAATCGCTTTTGTTTTGACCGGCGAGGGGAGAGACAATGGTGACGTTTATCATGCTCTTAAGAAAATTGCTCTCCCGTGATTTAGACAACTTCAACACAAAACCCGGGTAAATTACTGTATGGATTATTGATGATTCGCTAACGGCCGAACCATCGTTTTCCGTTAAATGGTAACCCCGGCGCTAAGTAGAACAAGCACGGTTGCACTGGAATACTCACAGCACTTTTCTATTTGAGAAAATCAATAACGGTCTTTTGATAAACTTCTGTAAACCTCGAACTTACTTTCCCATTTATGAGAATCGATACCGGTTTGCACATTTCCGCTTCCTCGCCAAAATTTACACAACCTTCTCCAGATAAATCCTAATATATGCATATCACACCTCCAACAAAAATTCCGAAGCATTATATCATTAAGTCTTCCCGCCACAAATTAAAACTGTCAAATACTGCAGGGAAATCTACTAAGGCGTATTGCATTGAACAGCAGGCCTTTTTCGACCCATGGCGAAAAGTTTTTTCTGTATTCTTTCTCATAAAACTACGTTAACAGGGCTGTAGGCCCATTGCTCACAGCCCCGGTAATCATTGCTAAACAATAACGTTATGACTTACGTTTCTTTAAGAAAACCAGCGTGCCAAAACCAAGCAAAGCCAGAGTTGCAGGCTCAGGAATCGACATAGCACCGCTGAATCCATTGCCCCCGGCATATCCGCCGGCCAACATCTGGGCAAAAGTCTTATAGTTGGTCCCGCTTCCACCCTGTAGTGAGAGTTCAAAGTCCAGTCCCATAGTCATCGAATAGAGGATATTATTCAGCGCAGCAGAGCCAAGAGCCTTTCCGGCGTCCGTTATTACCAGGTCGGTAATGTCTGTCGTAAAATTGCTGTAACCTGCGGCTACAGTGCCAACCGTAATCAGATCGCCCGAGCCAAGAGTTCCCATCATATAGATAGCGCTCTTGTCGGCGCTTGTTATCATAATGGTTGGGCTGCCTATTGGTTTGACTTCATAAGTATCACCACTTCCGCTTATTGTAAGAGTCGGTATATATACTAAAGCGCCGGTCAAGGCATCGGCATTACTGCCCATTCCAGCATCAATAGTAATATATTGGTTGAAACTTAATGTGCCGGCACCATCGTAATACCAACTGCCTCCTGTATTAGAATCAGGACTGAATTCGATTGCTGGTGTTGCAAATACCGGGGTGCCGGCTAAAACAAGCAATGCGAAAATCATTATTAATAGCTTTTTCATTTTTTCCCCTCAACAATACTTATATATTTAAAATTTCTATCCGTTTTTTTCTTTGTGCTGCCCGGTACCCCTGACAGCTTTTTTAAAATCCCTTAGATTCGATTTATTCCGTTCGTTTAGTTACAAAATTCTTTTTTTTGAGTTCCCTCCTTCCTGCCGTTATTTTGACTTATGTCTCGCCCTGTTTTTCCGGCCTGCCAGGCCCAGCACACCGCCGAATCCGAGCAGGATTATGGTTGCCGGTTCAGGGACCATTACGATATAGTCCTGGTACCCATTGTAGGAAAAAACTCGCAGTTCCGCCCTTGGGCCGGTACCATCCAGACTGTGAAGCATATAGTTGGCTAAATCCGCGCCAAAATATTCGCATCTGAAACCACGGTCGCCAGCCGTGCCATCGACCTTAACGTCCCAGCCTGATGAGCTTAGTGGGAGGTCCTCATGGACAATCTCCCATACGGCTGCTGCAAAAGCCGCAGCTTTGGTATTCTGCTCGTAACTAAATGAACCGCCTTCTGCCCAGGAAGAGTCATAGTATCTGCCCCATAACTCCTGGAGATATTTGGCCTTGGTTAGACCCATTCCTCCTCCTAAAAGGGTTGTCGGTACAGGCCCTTCTTCCGGCATTATTACATCGTATGTAAGCATGCTGTCCGTTTTCAGTTCCGCCCATTCTATGCAAAATGCGCCTATCGGACCATTGGACCAGTTTTTACCTTCGTTTGTACCGTATGTTTTGTCGAGCATATTAACGCCGGCGTAACCGTAAACACCCTCACGACCACCAGCCCATATCTGCATTAGGTCATTCGCGCCAAAACCATCATGTGCGATATCGACAGTGCCGACAGGCGTCGCGTGTGTCACGCAAGGTAGAAACAGGGCTATTGCTGTAAATAAAATCCCTGATACCTTTACCAAATTCAGCTTCATCATTGTCCCCCCGTGATGTCATAAATCTCTTACCGTAAACCACATGCAGTCACAGCAGACGATTCGTTTTTTTAATGTAACCCGGTACTTTGAATCTTTAAATCCAGAATACCAAAATGCTTGTTTTGGGTGCTCAATTGAGGAAACTTGAGGACCCCCCCATAACTATTTACAAATATAAGTTTATACTATTTGCTCAAAAAAGTCAAGAGTTTTAACTGTGATATCACGTAGTAGTCGAACTTTTTCTTATATGTGCTGTTGCTTTGCTAAAAACGTAATGGTTTTAGGACCTAATTGACTTTAATAAAGACAATCAGCCCTGAATTTTGCCTTGAAATAGCGTTATTTGAATGTACGAAAAAAGTGATTTTACTCAGTGGCAGGGATAATTAATAGGGCGGATGGAAGTAGGAATATCGAGATTATTGGAGAGACCTATAGAAGTGCATTTTGGGCCGCTGAATGGATACGGACATAAAAAAAATGGGGCTGACCGTGTGGTGACCAGCCCCCCAAATAGAAGAAAGGAGTAGTATTATGGTAGCAACTAAAGTGTACAATGCCCAAAGTCTGTTATAGACTTACCCGCTACATTTTTTGCAAGCTGACTGGAGAAACAGGAAAGTTAAGAAACAGTGTAGATGAAACTTGTGAACTCCCCCCAATTTCCCCTCAATTATGCTTGTTCTATAATATACTATACTCGATATTTTACGAGATGCCAAATTCAATTTTCTCACGATGATTTAGTCAATAAGCAGGGATTACCGTTAAGCTTTTTATTGTTTAATAAAAAGCTTAACGGGTCGTTTTTATCGGGCTATTTAAGGGAATAAAAAAGTGATTTCCTCAAATAATATATCTGTTTTTCAGTAATCCCTGTCTCGTTGGATTCAATGCCATTCAACTACTAGGTATATATAATCCACAGATGTTTTTTTCCTGGAAACGGTGTCGTTGTTTTTAATCTGTAATTGAAGAGAATTCACTTTTTCAGGTGTATCTGCGAAACTTGTGACGTCCCATAAATCTTTCGATTCGTTTTTTTCACCTTTGTATATGGGCGCATTTATTGATGCCCAGATTGTCGGCTTGCTCGGCCAGCCCGTACCTGTCGTCCACACTAATTTTCCCATAGGAAATTGTTCGTCCTCGAAGTGCTCCACATAAACGGCAACCGATTTTATAACGGCGTCCGCCGGAATAGATATATCTGAGAAATTATAGGAGATAGTCAGCCCGGAATTAATTTTTTGCCGGTTGTTATCACTTGCTTTAAGAATATAGCTCGAACTATCTACTAATAGTATCTTCTTGCCTTCCGCAGGGAGTTCCTCTGGTTCAACCAGAAGAGTTGATTCGGGCTCCGGTTCCGGCTCGATTTCTGGTTCAGGTGGAATTTCCGGCTTGACCTTAATTGTGAATGATTGTGTTACCGAAGCCGGTTCGCTACTATTATCTGTAACCTTAACGACAACGTCATTATCTCCTGCCTGTTCGTTTGTCGGCGTCCACTCTATCAGGCCCGTCGCGGCATCTATAGCCATACATGCCGGTTTTTCAATTAAGGAGTAAATTAACGTATCTCCTTCGTCGAAGTCTATAGCGTCGACGTCATATATGTATTTCTCACCGGCGGAACCCGATGTTATTGCTGTTGATGTGAAGCGTGGTGCATCGTTTACTGCCTCGACCATAACTTTCACTGCCGCCGTATCTACTTTCCCTTCGGGTCCGTCGCTTATTGTATAAGTGAACAAATCGGTACCGAAAAAGTTCTTATAAGATGCATAGCTCACTGTGTTATCACTGTTGATACCGACCGAACCGTTTTTGCCCTGAGTAACATGGGTTATCTTAAGCGGGTCCTTATCCACATCAGTATCGTTAACTAATACATTGATTTTTTCTATCGGCGTATCTTCATTTGTTTTTACACTATCATCCCTCGCTACGGGTGGGTCATTTTCCTCCATTACTTTAATGGACACCGTTGCATCTTCACTGGTTGCCTTCCTGTCATTGACATTAAATTTAAAGCTGTCCGACCCGTTAAAATTAGCTTTTGGTGTATATCTAAGATGTGGTTTCGTTCCACTTAATTTTCCGTGACAGGGTTTTTTTGTGACATTAAAACTCAGTTCGTCTCCATCGATGTCACTGCCTTTTAGCTTAATCGATACCGGCGTGTCCTCCCATGTTGTAACACTAACATCGCTCGCTGTGGGTGGGTCATTTTCCGCCGTTACTTTAATGGACACCGTTGCATCTTCACTGTTTGCTTTCCCATCATTAACCTTGAATTTAAAGCTGTCCGGCCCGTTAAAATTAGCTTTTGGTGTATATCCAAGATGCGGTTCCGTCCCGCTTAATTCCCCGTGAGAGGGTTCTTTTGTTACATTAAAACTCAGCTTGTCTCCATCGGGGTCACTGCCTTTTAGCGTAATCGATACCGCCTTGTCCTCCTGTGTTGTAACACTAACATCATTGGCAACAGGCGGGTCCTCGACCATTTCTACTTTAATATTCACTTTGGCGGTATCAGATTTACCTCCATCGTCGAAAACTCTGTAACTGAACGAGTCTATACCAAAAAAGTTTGCCTTGGGAGTGTAGCTTAGCTTATTGTCTGCTTCGATGCTCGCCGAACCGTTTTTGCCCTGTGTTTGAATAGTAACTTTTCTGAGCTGGTCGCCATCTATGTCCGTATCGTTAGTCAGCACATCGATTATTGCCGGCGTATCTTCCTTTGTTGTCGCACTGTCATCTTTGGCGGTCGGCGGGTCATTGTCAGGTGTAACCAAAATAGATACCGTTGCGATGTTGCTGACCACACCCTCATAGCTGACCTTAAAAGTAAGGCTGTCTGAGCCATTGAAGTTTATATCTGGTATATAGATCAACTTCGGTGCTTTTCCGCTAAGGCTTCCTTTGAGTGGCTTTTGTATCACGTTATAGACGAGTTTTTCATTTACAAGGCCACTGCCTGACAAAGTTATTATGACTGGATTGTCCTCTTTGGTTGTCACGTTGTCGTTCTTGGCAACAGGCGGATTGTCCTGTATCGTCGAGCCGGAATAATTACCTGTTGGCGGGTCGTTGACCGGTGCTAATTTAATTGATACTGTTGCTTCTGCACTATCTACCATTCCGTCGTTGACCTTAAAGGTAAAACTGTCGGTGCCAAAGAAGTCCTCGTTAGGCATATAGCTGAGGTTTGGTCCCCTCCCGCTCAGGCTTCCATAAGATGGCGCTTTTACAACACCATAGCTTAATATATCTCCATCTGCATCGCTGCCTGATAAAGTAATCGATGCCGGCGTGTCCTCTTGTATTGTGATAGATTCATCTTTAGCTATCGGCTGGTCATTAACTTCTACTACTTTTATCAGCACGGTTATAGGAGTACTGTCTATCGTGCCGTCGTTGACTTTGAAAGTAAAACTATCCGAACCGAAGAAATTCGAATCGGGGGTATAAATCAATTTTGGAGCTGTGCCTTCAAGACGCCCATGGAACGGCCCACTGACTACTTTAAAGGTTAACTGGTTTTCGTCCGGATCGCTTCCGAATAACGTTACAACCACCGGCGTATCTTCTTCAGTGGTTAGACCTCTTTCCCATAACTCATCTATTTTCGTGTTTTTGATTTTAACAGGAGCGACCTTTGTTTTAGTTCTCGGGCTTAGCGCATAATTCACCGCGGCCTTCAACAAATTAAGACCTTGTGGTGATATTTGCGTAAATATTCTTGGAGAAGCGGTAAATATACCGATACGAATATCGGCTGCCACTTGTGGTCCGCCGTCTTCACAACAGCTTGCTAAGACGGCTCCTTTGTCATAAACAAAATAAACATCTGCACACTTGTCTTTATAACCCGAACCTTTTGCGATAACAACAGCCTCACCACCCACAGTTGATGGACCGGGTATAAGCTGGCTGTTGTCGTTTTCTACAACAATAGCTACATCTCCGGAATACCCCGCTGCCAGAGGGTGGTTCGGATTAACTATCGTGATATTTAAAGAATTGCAGCTTTGGTTTTGGCCCTCAACTGTGGACATTCCCATCTCGTCAAAGCAGTAAGGCTCAGCAATTATCATTGGAGTTGGAATTTCCTTGATTTCTGAGTTAATTTTATCAGAACTCACCGACTCTGAAATATATACTAAATTCGCCTTCAAAGCAGCGGCCTGAGTGGCTGCTTCGTTCTCATCGTCGTCAAAAAAAACTACTTTGTGTCCGAGCTTTTCAAAAAACTTTTTGGTTGTTTTATCACCTTCGCAGGGGTTTGTCGGATCATTTGTTAAAAATAATATATTGTTTCCTCTGGCTGTCATTGTTGAAAAGGCAAGTAACGCCACCACATAAAACGTGCTTTGGATGAGCTTTTTCTCAAACATAAATCTTCCTCCGTGTTAAGTTTGATGCTTCAAAAAAAACTAAAATGATGATTCAAATAGCTGACTTTTTGTCAAAAAGCCCTAATTTGAATCAGACAGGAAATGATAGAATTGTTGCTCGCATAATATTCCTCCGTAAAAAAAAGACACCTTCCTTGTAAAATACAAACCGTTAAAAGATAACGAATTTTAGAATCACCTTCCTTGACTTCTCCTCCATGCGGCTATTTTATAGAAGCCTTTCATTATGAATCTAAAATTAACAACCACAATATACTTTTGTATAAATTCTCCTGCAAGTATATTTTTAAAGAAACTTTAAAAAAATTACCACTGAAACTTTTCAAAAACTATGTTTCCCTGTTATGCCTTGTAATAACTGGATTTATCACAATTTTAAAACACCCCAAATTTGGAAATTGAGACACTTTGCCTCTTTATCGAACTACTATAGTATGAAGATATTAACAAACGGAGTGATAAGATGTTAATTGAATTTCGTTACAGCTCTGTCTCGACTTTATTTCAGGCGCAAACTTCCTTGGTACAGGTTTTTTCAAGTATGTTTGTCAGGCGATTCTTGCCGTCCTTAGTTGCCCCCTGACACGCAAGTTTGTTAAAACGCATTGGCTAATTCAGCCGCTAAATCCACCTCGGCGAGTAATGTGAAATTTCCGATTCTCCCAAGTCTGCCATTTCACAAGAAATCAAATTGTAATTCCTTTGTTTATTGCAACTTCTTAGCCGCCTGACATTAAACTTGTTTGAGCCGGAGATTATAAATATTTAAGAGTGCGCCCGGCTCTTTGATAAATTAGTCAACTTACATGCTCTCAAAAAAAGGTTTGTAAATTGCCTGTTTTTACAAGGCTCGCGCTGACGAATTTTGCTAAACAACCACATCAAAGTTACGCTTGTGCTATTACTGCGACCGTGAATAAGTTTTGAGAAATTAGTACGCACTGGCGTTCCGTCCGCGGGGCAGTAATTTGCACAAGTTTGTTTAAAATCCGATTATTTCAGCAATTTACTAAACCCTCTCTTGCTTTGACTATCTACTTTGCAAAGAACTTGTTGATTCTGGCTCTTATATTAAGTGTCTTCTTTGGCAACTCCTTCTCAATTTTAAAAAGAAGGAGTGCCAGACCTTGTCCGCCCACAGACACCCACGCCATAGGGTTTCACGGAACGAACTTCAGATGGCACTCCACGTTTTTTACAACTGTTATAACGCTAATTTTCCAGTCTGTTCCGTGAGATTCCTGGGTCTGCCACTGACCCATACTAGCGTTTTGTCTGTGAACAACTATTCCAACTGCGCGTTTGTTTAATTGTCAATGTCCTAAAGACACATATAACCCAATCTATTCTAAATATCCCGCACTAATATTATCTATCGTACATATATGTTCATTTTCCGCAACATTTTTTTTGAAAAAAATTTAAATAAAAATTCCGGGTATCCCGGGTTAGCCGGAAGGGTAATTGTGGATTTTATGCTTGCAGAGCTGTATGTATAATCTTAAAATCTTGGTTTTGTCGGAACGCTAAGATTACAGCGCAGCATTAATAATATGCACTTGATTTATCGAAGGATTATTCGATTCGCCGCAAAATAACCGCGGTAACGAAAATAAGTATATGTTTGAGTCGTTGACCGAAAAATTTAACTATGTTTTCAGGTCATTGTCAGGCCGTGGGCGCATTACCGAAGCAAATATATCGGATGCTATGAGGGATGTACGCAAGGCCCTTCTGGAAGCGGATGTAAGCTATAACGTCGTAAAGCAATTCTGTAAGGATGTTACGCAGGCGGCTATAGGAGCTGAAGTCATAAAAAGTCTGCATCCCGGCCAAGTTATGGTAAAAATCGTCAATGATGAGCTTACAAAGCTAATGGGGCCGGTCGATACCCGCATTTATTTCGTTTCGCCCGGGCCAACCGTAATTATGCTGGCGGGCTTGCAGGGCTGCGGCAAGACCACAACCGCCGCCAAGCTTGCAAAATATCTCGTTACGAAGGGTAAAAGACCGCTTCTTGTTGCCGATGACCTCCAGAGGCCGGCAGCTATCGAGCAGCTCAAAGTTCTTGGTCAGCAGATAAATATTGATGTTTACAGTGAGGAGAACAAAAACGCCGTTAAGGTGGCGAAAAACTCCCTCAAACACGCCAAAAAGCAAAACCACGATGTCGTCGTAATCGATACCGCCGGCCGGCTTCACATCGACGAGGAGATGATGTCCGAAGTCGCCAGCGTTGCAAAGGCCGTTACTCCCCACCAGATATATCTTGTCTGCGATGCAATGACAGGCCAGGATGCCGTCAATTCTGCCAAAGAATTTAATGAACGACTTGAGCTTGACGGTGTCATACTTACAAAACTGGATGGCGATGCACGCGGCGGAGCCGCGCTGAGCGTTAAAGCCGTCACCGGAAAACCAATAAAGTTCATAGGGATGGGGGAGAAACTCGATAAAATTGAGGAGTTTCATCCTGACCGCATGGCGAGCAGAATACTTGGTATGGGTGACGTTGTGACGCTTGTCGAGAAAGCTCAGGAACATTTCGATGCCGAGGAGGCCGAGAAGCTGCAAAAGAAAATGGCCAAAGGCAGTTTCGGCTTTGACGATTTTCTAAAGCAAATGCAGTCAGTTAAAAAAATGGGCGGCATTAAGGATATGCTAAAAATGATGCCCGGAATGGGAAACCAGCTTAAGGACCTCGATTTCGACGGAGCCGAGTTAAAACAAACCGAGGCGATTGTTTACTCAATGACGCTTCAGGAAAGGCGCGACCCGGACGTTATCGATTCATCCCGGCGAAGGCGCATCGCCGCAGGCGCAGGCGTGCAAGCCCACGATGTTTCCGGCCTGGTAAAAACTTTCAAACGCAGCCGGGATATGATGAAAGCAATAAGCGGCGGCAGCTTCGGCGGTCTTAAAAGCCTTCTCTCCGGCGGACTTAATATGGGCTCCATCAGCCAGATGATGTCGAGCGGGAAAAAAATAAAGCAACGCTCGAAAAGGAAAAGAGTAATAAGGAGAAGGGGTAAAATTAAGAAACGATAATATGGCCGTAACTAATAAGATTTCAATTGAGCAGTACCTTGAAATGGTCTCTCGCTTTTCCGATAATGAATATGCTAAACTGGTAAGAGAACAATTCCAGGACATAAATGGAAGCAGTGAGCTGGCAATTTTAGCTGCGCCAAACGCAGATGAGTTGCAGCAATTGAAAAAGGCCGTGGCAATTATGACACCTGCTGAAAAGCAAAACGCTGGCGGTTTAACCGATGAGCAGATACATAAGATTGCAGCAGATGCTCAGATTGACCCTGCGAATTTCGCAATCTTTATAAACGGCTACGCCTTACATTGTAAACGTGTTTCGTGAGCGGCATAGTGCACCTCACGGAAATTGATTATAGATGAAAGAAAGGAAAGAATTATGGCGGTAAAAATTAGAATGACCCGGATGGGCAGGCGGCATCGGCCGTTTTTTAGAATCAATGCAATCGAATCAAGCGCTCCGCGAGATGGTGTAGTGCTCGAAAAGCTCGGTCATTACGACCCGATTGAGAAAGACTCGGAAAAACAGGTTGTGTTAAACCGCGAGCGTGTCGAGTACTGGCTTGGTAAAGGAGCAATACCATCCGATTCCGTTTCCCAAATCCTGCTTCGCAAAGGCATCAAACACAAGTATGCGGAAGTTAAGGCCGCGCGCCGGTCAAAAGCCAAAGCCTTAGCTAAAGCCAAAGGCAAGCTGTTCACAAAGGCCCAGAGAGTTGCCGCTCAGAAGGAAGCCGAAGCAAAAGCTAAGGAGGCCGAGGAAAAGGCAAAAGCTGAAGCCGAGGCAAAAGCTAAGGCCGAAGCCCAAGCAAAAGAAGCTGAAGAAAAAGCAAAGGCCGAAGCCGAAACTAAAACAGAAGAAAAGACCGAAGATTAATAAAGCTTCGTTTACCAATCAGAAAAACTCTTGGCCCCATGTTATGCATGGGGCTTCTGGCCTAAAAGCTGATGAGGATAGATATTCTTACGCTTTTCCCCGAGATGTTTGAATCGCCCCTGAATTGTTCGATATTAAAGAGGGCGCAGGAGGCATCTCTTGTCGAAATAGCTGTCACTGACATAAGAGACTTCGCCACCGATAGCTATCGGAAAGTTGACGATAAACCTTACGGTGGAGGTCCCGGCATGGTTATGATGCCCGGCCCTGTATTTGACTGCGTCGAACACGTACAGAAGTCATCGCAGGACAAAGGTCGGGTTATACTGCTTACACCACAGGGACAAAAATTCGACCAGAAAAAGGCACTTGAACTAAGCAAAGAAGAACGCCTCATCTTAATAGCTGGCAAATATGAAGGATTCGACGAGCGAATCCGCATCGGCCTCGACGCCGAGCAAATCTCCATTGGCGATTATGTCTTAAACGGCGGCGAACTGGCCGCTATGGTAATTATAGATGCAGTCGTAAGATTATTACCCGGCGCCCTCGGTGACGAGGACTCAGCTAAGGATGATTCATTCAGCAACGGCCTTCTGGAATATCCGCAATATACAAGACCGGAAGTCTTTCGTGATATGAAGGTCCCTGATATTCTTTTAAGCGGCGACCACGCCAGAATCGCCGAATGGCGCCGCCAACAGGCGCTCGAACGAACAAAAAAACACCGGCCCGATTTATTGGGTGACGATAAAAAAGCATGAGTTAATATAGGCTTTAGTCAGCCAATTATTTCTTTATTGCTCGCCGCATGAGTTTTCCGTATAGCAATAAAATTATTTGAATAAGCAGGCCCCCGACCATAAGGGCCAGGGCGAACCAGTAAGGGCTGTACGGGCCGACGTTCTTTGCAAGGTATCCGCCTCCGCCGGAGCCGACTATAATACCCGCGGAAATTGTCCCTTCGTGTATAATCATCTGCACCGAGCGTTTTCTGCTGCCGTACGCGCCGTAGTAAAGGTGCGAGCTATAGGCAAAGCCGAAGCCACAGCCCATGATAACAAACGACAGAACAAATACCGGCAGCGACCTGCTGTAGATAATCAGTACGAGTGATAATGCAAGCAGCACCTGCACGGCAAGAAGCAAAGTGGATTTGAAGTACCAGAATGCGCATCTGCCCGCGGCCATCAACACAGAAAAGTTACATATCCCGAATATTGTTATTAATATGCCGAACCACGTCTCTGAATAATTCATATCGGTAAAAAGCAGCGCAAACTGCGAGCGTGCAACACCAAGACAGCTCCACGAGCAAAATAGCGCGATGCGTGCTATCCATCGAAATCGTATCAACGCGACTCCGTTTTCGCCGCCGTTAACCGGAATTGCTCTCTCATAGCCGAATAGTTTCTTATGAATTGAGCCGTCTGTTGCGACATTTAGAAACAGAAAACATATTATCAAAACGCCAGCGGCAAAGACAATGGGATACAGCGTACTTGTTTCAACAAGTATACCGCCGACGAGAGGGCCAATGATTGCCGCCCCCGACCATGTTCCGTTGTAGGCCCCGAGCCGGCGGTTCAGTTCGGCGCCTTCGAGGTCTTCCGATGCCCAGCTCATAAGGAAAGGCCAGTATAGTGACATAGCAGCTCCCGCCACGGTGCCGGTCGCAATTATAGTCCATATCAGTGCTAGGTTGCCGGTAAGGTTTTTCGACAGAATAAAATATACTACTACACTTATTAATAAGACCGATGCGAAGATAATGGCCGTGGCCGTGCGCGTGGCGTTTTTGGGATTATGTTCACCCATAGTCGTTCCCGCGATCAGCAGGCAAACCATATACCCTAACATATTTGTGGCCATGGCATAACCGACATGGCTCTCGGTGCCGCCGATGTTACGGATGATAAAAGGCATTGCCGTCCACCATACGCTTAGCGTCAGGGCCATTGCAAATGATGCACCGTACAGCGAGCAGACGCCTCGCAGGGAATTCGGCGATATTTTATCAAGTACATTTTTCATAGCTGGATGCCTTAAAGAAAGGCTATTCTATCCAGCCTGCAACAGAAAGCTACAGGATAATCGAATAAAATAAAATTGGAGTGAATGTACAGATGGTTTGGATATTAAAGCAGGGGGGTTAATCCCCAACAGTCATCTCCCACGCGACGTTTGCAGTCAAAACCACAGAATTGATAAAGAGTTTTTTCCCAGCCTCCGCCATATCCTCGGCATACCCGGCAAAACCCCAGAGCAAATAGCGTTGACTTTCTAAAATAAAAGGAAAGTAGCCGGTATTATCCACTTCCTCACCGAGCATAGTCACATTCCCAGACATTTCGGGAAGATAGATGCTGACATGTTCAACTTCACCATTGTATAGTTGAAGCAAATTGTCGTCGGGAATATTTATCGCGTATGGTATACTAAACGGTAATTGCTCCGGTTCAGCAACAGATATGCTGTTGCTAAAATTCGTCCCCCCGTTTGGATAACCAATTGAGAGCTCGAGTTTTCCAAAGAAAGCGGATCCGCCCTTACCCAGCCCGACAATTGGTTTTCCCGCATTTTCTATTGCAGTGATAGATTCGTCTTCACCCCACCACATGTTCGCTATACCTGTATCATTTCCCAGGATGATGACATCGTAGGAATCAAACGCCGTTTGTGTTACATCTGCCAAACTAATCAGGGTGACCGAACACCCATAAGCTCTGAGCAAAGATTCAAAACTCTGTGCCGCTCTGAACTCGTCATTAAAGATGTATGCAACGTTGGGAAGAAACAATGGCTGCGGCCCGGCCGACATACTGGCCTGTTTCGTACCGCCGTATGCCCCCATATTTATACGTTCGCCGTTAGGCCATACTTCTCCGCTCCAGTCCGAATTCGGGTCGCCGGCATCGATACACGGACTGGTGACATCGTCCTGTACCCAGCTTTCGCTATTTGGGTCCCACCTGCCGACCTCTGATTTCAAATGATAATCGCCATCGACCCAGATACTGTTTGGGTCGTTTGGATCTCCGGCTATATTCGGGTCATCAGCATCAGCCCAGTAGCCCGGATTTGCGAAATAAGGGTCAACATCTAAATTACCCTCACCCATAAATCCGCCCTGAATATTGCTGTAGACTGGTAATACAAATCCTTCTGGTATTGCTTCTATGATTCTGATTTCAGATGGTATATTTCCCCAGAGAATACAATTAGTCATCGTCGCAAGACCTGAGTTCTGGAGTATTCCACCGCCAGTATTTCCAGCCTGGTTTCCACTAAAAGTACAGTTGGTTAGAGTTGGGCTGCAGGATTGATTGAACATTCCGCCGCCGTCCTGATTTGCAGTGTTTCCTGTGAATATACAATTTGTTACTGTTGGACCACTGTTATTAATATTGTATATCCCTCCACCAGCCATAATTGCTATATTCCCCGTGAATATGCAATTCTTTACTATCGGACTGCTGTCACTATTAGCTATCCCTCCACCGTTTGAATTTGACTGGTTCCCACTGAATCTGCAATTTATTATAGTTGGATTGCTGCGTCGTTTATTCCTTATCCCTCCGCCGTCCAAATTGCTGAAATTTTCGCTGAACGTGCAGTTGGTAAGGATCGGACTACTTTCTAAGCCGTTAAATATCCCACCGCCACTCTCCGCTGAATTCCTGCTAAATATACAATCTGTCAGGATTGAGTTAGTGCCCTCATTATATATCCCGCCACCGGCCTCTGCTGAGTTCAAAGAGAAATTGCAGCTAATCAGAGTTGGGTTGCTGTTGCGTTCATTAGACATTCCGCCGCCATCCTGAACTGCTGAGTTTCCATAGAATGTGCAATTGTCCAGCACCGGATGACTGTCCCAGTAGTTATTTATCCCGCCGCCATTTATGTATGCTGAATTTTTAATGAATGTGCAGTTGCATATTAGCGGATTGCTCGCAGTAATATACATCCCGCCACCGTTGGAGCTTGGCCATCTGTTATTCGGGTTGTAGGCATTGCCTCCGGTGATAGTAAAACCGTCTAATACAGGGCTTTCATTACACTCGAAAGCACTCACAACATGATAGCTGTTCTCGGCACGTGTAGGCTCGGTCACTAAATTAGAAGAATCTGCAACCTCCGCATCATCTCCGTTCAAATCGCCGCTTAGAATTGTTTCGTATAGCTCAATATTTCTTTCATTGGGGTCAGGCGAGTCAACTCCGGCATATCCGCCTTTGAGATCTACGCCGTTGATAAGCTGGAATGTCGTTGTTCTCCAGTCAAACTCCGGTATGGCAACCAGCCCTTCGTCTGGTTTATAAACACCCTGTGCTACTCTAATCTCAACCGGCTTTTCTGCCGCATTCGCATCGGCCAAGGCTTCCTGCAGATAGATATATGCATCGGCCCAACTTGTGCCGTTGTTAGCACCAGTTGCATTATCATCAACATAGATAATTTTCCCCATGGCAACTGTACTGCTGCTCAATACTGTAAAAAAAATGAGAATATCTATGCAAATATCAGAAATCTTTTTTATGCGCACTTGCGCACCTCCTTCTGATGTTTTTAGTCGATTGAATTGTGACTGAATTGTACCAAACAAACTGGGTTTTTGTCAATGTTTTTTCCTTGAGGTACATTTACCGGCGGAGCTATATGAGGCACTAAAAACCAAATTTTTTCAAAAATTGCTTGTATTTTGAACGGAAGTTCGTTAGCATACGTGGTTTAGAATTTGGCCGTTAGTGTTCAGGCTTGTCATTGAAAGTGTGCCAAAGCAAGCCACTAAAGTCTGTAGATAGGAGATAAACCAGTGAAAACTGAATTGTTGGATGCTGTTGAAAGCAAGAGCTTAAAGAAAAAGATACCGCATTTTGAGATAGGCGATGTCGTTGACGTCCACTGCCGCATCAAAGAAGGCGATAAAGAACGTACGCAGATATTTACAGGCACCGTTATCGCACGCAAGGGTCGTGGGATTAATGAAAACTTTACCGTCCGTCGCATTGTTAACAACGAAGGTGTCGAGCGAATTTTTCCGCTTCATTCGCCGAATGTTCTCAATATCAGGCCGCTTCGTAGCGGCAAGACAAGGCGGGCAAAGCTGTACTACCTCCGTAAACGTACGGGCAAGGCGGTCAGGCTCGCCCAGCGACACAGCGACCATACCGTTACCAAATAACCTGATATTCGGCGCGTTATAAGAGATTTGTTGCTGAACAGAAATAAACTGTTGGCCGACCGAAAGCTGCTTGGCAGGTGGGGTGAAGAACATTGCCTGAAATTCCTCAAAAGAAAAGGCCTGAAAATCCTCACGCGCAACTTCTCCTGTAAGACCGGCGAAATCGACCTTGTTATGGTTGCTCCCGACAGGGATATTGTTTTTGTCGAGGTTAAAACCAGGATGGATGAAACCTTCACACAGACAGAATCGGTCATTACGCCCGCCAAGAAGCACAGGATGGTGAAGACCGCACGCTATTTTCTGGCAACCAATGATATTGTTGACAGGCCTTTTCGTTTTGATATTGTAACTATTGTAGTTGGTCAAAAAGGGACGCCGGAAATAAACCATTATGAAAATGCTTTTGTACCATAGAGAAATATGGAATTGATCGATACACATTGCCATCTGACTTTTAAGCAATTAGCTGAAGATACAGATAGCGTTGTCGCCAGAAGCCGCCAGGCCGGCGTTACCGGTTGGATAACTGTTGGCACGGATATGCAGGAGAACCTGAAATCCGTCGAATTAACCGATAGATTCGAGAATATGTACGCCGCTGTCGGAATTCATCCTCACGATGCCAAGGATATGACAGAGAATATTCTTGCACAGTTGAGACAGCTTGCCCGGAATCCGAAGGTCGTCGCCATAGGAGAAACGGGTCTGGATTTCCATTACAATTTTTCGAGTCAATCCGACCAAAAGAATGCTTTTTCCGCCCAACTGGCAATCGCCAAAGAGCTGAATATGCCTGTAATCATACATTGCAGAGAGGCCTTTGATGAGACAATTGAAATTTTAGATAAAGACGGCACCGGTCTGAGTGGAGTGGTGTTTCATTGTTTCGGCGGCTCGCCCGAGCAGGCGAAGATAGTACTTGAGCATGGTTATCACATCTCTTTTACCGGCGTAGTCACTTTCAAAAACGCCGAGACTGCTCGCAGGGCCGCTAAAATAGTGCCGACCGATAGATTAATGCTCGAAACGGACTGTCCTTATATGTCGCCTGAGCCGATGCGAAAACAAAAGATAAACGAGCCGGCCCTTATGATACACACCGCTAAGTTTTTGGCCGAGCTGAAGGGTATGGATTTGGACAGCTTCGCTGATGCGGCGACTGAAACCAGTAGGGCTTTCTTTAATCTTCTCTGATAAACTGTCGTTATTTAATAATGACAACGCCGGAAAAGAATTTATAATGTGTTAGATATCGGTCAAAATAGAGTGAGAAACCTTCGCAATTTGATGGAGCCAAAAAATGGGCAAAAAACAGATAGTAACACAAATTGGCTCTCTGCCGTACGACGATGTGGACCAGGCCGTAGAGTACAGTTTACAGCACGATATACCGTTTCTGCCGGAATTACCTAAGCTTGGCGATTCAATGCTGGACTATATCAAGAATCCGGGCAATATGAGCTGTCTCGAAGCATTTAAGCAGAAAACACAGGATTGCGATACCATCAAAGTGCAATGCGTTGGTCCTGCAACCTTAATTCTCAGCGGATATTCCGAAGATGATGCCATTACAAGGGCCTGCCAGCATATCGAGGCCCTCCTTGGCGGCCTGAAAGCGCCTAACGTTATTCTCTTTTTGGATGAGCCTGCTCTGGGGCAGGCCGGTTTCGATTATAAGCAGCTTTGGTCTGCGCTCTTCGAGAGCTTCAATGCAATTTCAGGCGTCCACGTATGCGGTAATATGAACTGGGACGAGATGTTCAATTCCGAGATTGATATTATTAGTTTCGACGCCTCCGAATTTGACATTACGAAATATCCCGGATATAGAAATAACAAGAGAATCGCCTGGGGAATAAAAACCAAGGACGATGTCAAAGACTTTCAGGAAGGTGACCTGTTGACCTTGCCGTGCGGCATGGGGCCGAAATTCTACAGCACTGATGATTGTGAGGTGAATCTCAAAAACCTGTTGGAAATATCGGATATCCTTTCGCCCTGATTTATATCCTTTGCCGTTCCTGCGCAACATGCTCTGAACTTACAGAGGACTCTGTCGTAGGATATTCAGCGTGAATAGTTTTTGTTGAAGGGAAAAGAATTTGAAAATTCTTTGATAAGCAAGGAGAGTTGAAAATGGCTTTCACATTACAATTAGGTGAACATGCGCCGGATTTTAAATTATCCGCCACAGACGGCGGCACATATCAGTTATCCGATTTCGATGATGCAGAAATATTGGTAATCTTCTTCACCTGCAACCATTGTCCGTATGTCATCGGCTCGGATGAAGTTACGCGGCAGACAGTTGAGAAATTCGCGCCTCAGGGCGTGAAATTTGTCGGTATAAACTCCAACAGTAAAAACACTTACCCCGAGGATGATTTCGAGCATATGGTCGCACGGATGAACGAATACAAATTTCCGTGGCTTTATCTTTACGATGAGTCTCAGGAAGTCGCAAAGGCCTATGGCGCGTTACGAACGCCGCATTTTTACGTGTTCGACAAAGACCGCAGTCTCATCTACACCGGCCGGGGCGTGGACAATCCTCGCGATGCAAGCCAGATAACCGTCAACGACCTTGAAAGGGCACTTGAGGAACATTTGGCTGGCCGGCCGATTAGTGTTCCACTGACCAATCCCATCGGCTGCAATGTGAAATGGGAAGGCAAAGACCAGCATTGGATGCCCGTCGAGGCCTGCGATTTAGTCTGACGTGTTTGATTGCCGATATATTTGCACATAGAAGCATGGCAGCATAGCCTGTTGGAACAGAGAAATTGAGGAGATGCTGAGTTCAGTTTCTAATTGACACAGCGTGCTTTGCTCACCTTTGTTTTAATATTGTTACTCGTAAGTTGAGACGCTCTCTTTTTTTCCTTGCCTTTTTTCTTTCTGTGATGTATTTTAT
>JASFVS010000151.1:0-7258 GCA_050049715.1 Phycisphaerales bacterium | reverse complement strand
AAACACCGCAAGACAGTGGAGAAAGCTTTTCGCGCTGCCGTCAAGAACGACCGTGCCCGCTCCAGAGTATTGGGCATAAGCAGGTTCGGCGTAGTGGAGATGACCCGCCAAAGAATGAGACCTTCATTGCAGTCGGCCACATATCTTGCATGTCCGAATTGTGGAGGTATGGGTTTTGTTAAAAGTCAGGAATCGCTGGCTATTGAGATTATTCGGTTATTGAACTTGTCGGCCTCTAAAGATCAGGTTAAAAGAATTGAGCTGTTTGTTTCGCCGGAAGTCGCTGATTATCTTCAGAATATCAGGAGAGCCTCGATAGCGCAAATAGAGCAGCGCAACGACAAACGGGTTATTATTCATTCGGCATCGAATTACGCCGGGGAAAAACACGAGATGGTCTGTTACAACCAGCGGGGAACTGTGGTAAAAATATAATCAATGCTTTATAGAAAATATCGCGTGTCATTTCTGCCTTAGGCACGCTCGGGGTGGACCGAAACAATAATAAATTGATATGGGGCTGATACGTGGAATTTGACCTTGAATATGCACGAAAAGTTATTGAAATCGAGGCCGATGCGATACGTTCTGTTGCGCCTATCGTAAATAACTCTTTTGCGCAGGCCTGTGAGATGATTTATGACTGCACCGGCTCCTGTATTGTAAGCGGAATCGGCAAGGCGGGCATAATCGGCCAAAAGATTAGTGCAACCCTGGCTTCGACCGGAACTCCCAGCCATTTCCTTCATCCCGCCGAAGCAATACACGGTGACTTAGGCAGATTACGTAAAAACGATATCGTACTTGTTCTCAGCTATGGCGGCGAAACTGACGAAATCACCCGGCTGATAAATCTTGTCAAACAGCAGGAGATAAAACTAATAGCTGTCACCGGACGGGACGATTCGACCTTATGCAAATATAGCGATGTGGTGTTGTGCATGGGTAAAATGAACGAGGCCGGCCCGCTGGGAGTAGCCCCGAGCGTTTCTACTACCTGTATGCTGGCTATTGGGGACGCCCTTGCCTTTACAGTTATGAAGGCACGCAAATTCAGCGTCGAAGATTACGTTCGCTTCCATCCCGGCGGCTCGCTCGGCGCCAAACTAATGACGGTCGAGCAATCGATGATATTTAAAAGGAGCGAGGAATTACCGCTTGCCCGTATTGATGATTCCATAGGCCAAATGCTCGAAAAAACCCGTCACCGCAAACGCCACGGTGCCGTAATGATTGTTGACAAAGAAGGAAAGCTGGCGGGTGTCATAACCGATGGTGACCTTCGTCGGTTAATGGCGGACGAAGGCATCGGTGTTTTTGACATTAAGGTTGGCGATGTTATGACCGCCGATTGCAAAAGGATAAGGGCCGATGCCCTCGCTGCCGAAGCGACGGCTATTTTCCATAAGTACAGAATTGATGACCTGCCCGTCGTAGATGCCGACAACCGCCCTGTTGGCCTGATTGATGTACAGGATATCGTGACAATAAAGGTGGTCGGATAAAAAATGAAAAAGAGTAATCTTGCGGACATACAGCTTTTAGCATTGGATGTTGACGGCGTCCTAACGGACGGGACGGTCATTATCAATGACGATGGCGGCGAAAGCAAGTTTTTCAATTCGCTGGATGGACATGGATTACGTATGTGGCAAAGGGCCGGCTTGAAGGTTGCATTAATCAGCGGCAGGTTTTCCAAACCGACACAGCGCCGCGCCGAGCAACTTGATATAGAATACGTATTTCAGGATTGTCACCATAAATTACCTGTACTTGAAAAGCTCCTTGAACAGCTCAGCTTATCGCCGGCTATGGCGGCCTATGTCGGAGATGATGTGAACGATTTACCTTTAATAAAGTACGTTGGTTTTGGGGTGGCCGTCGCAAATGCGGTTCATGAAGTTAAGCAATATGCCGATTATGTAACGACTCGCCCCGGCGGCAGCGGCGCCGTACGTGAGGTCATAGAGTACATTCTTAAAGATAGCGGTCAATGGCAGCAGCTTATGAAAAGATACCTGCCTTAATTGTGAGATTATATAAATGCGAAGATTCCTTATAGGCCTTATTTCTCTGGTGGTCGTACTTGTTGTATATATGCTATATACCATGTTAGACAGAACGTCCCCCATAGATATAGATAAGAACGCAGATACCGAATTTGTTAACACCATTGTTGATAGCAATCTCGGTGATTTCGAAAATAAGGTCGGTATGGTTGGAGGCGTTGGAATCGGGACCGCCCAGAAAGCTAATTATATAAATTATAATGAGGATAAACAGGTCGAACGGGAGTGGGGCTTCGAGAGACTTCTTCACGAAGAGCGGGATGTGTGGGAAATCGAAAAGCCCTATATGAATTTCTACCGGCCGAATTTCAAATGTTACGTCACCGCCGATATTGGAAATGTCCGGGTCGAAACCGCTGTCGGCAGGTCAACTCCGAAAGACGCGACATTTACCGGAAATGTGGTTGTTCATATTGTGCCCGAAGGCTCAGGCGGTATTAAGGAAAGCCACATTTATCTTGATGATATTGTTTTCCTGAGCGAAAGGTCGCAGCTTTCGACTTCCGGCCCGGTCGAATTTGTTTCCGAAGATGTCCGGATGCTCGGCACAGGCATGGAGCTTATCTATAACGACCAGCTAAAACGCCTGGAATACTTGAGAATATTCGAGCTGGAAAGTTTGCGGGGTAAAAGCTCGCAGATGTCTCTTTCATCGAGTGAACAAAAGCAACCTGCTCCCGCTTCTACCGGCCGGGTTCCGGCAGCTCAAACGAGTAAGCCTGTTGTTGCTAAAGACCTCCCCGAAACACAAGTTACAGCCATACCGCCCCAGGGTGAGCAGAAACAGGGCGAATATTACAAATGTGTATTTAATAAAAACGTGGTGATTGACAGCCCTGAGCAATTGGTCTTTGCCGGAGACAGGGTTTGCATTAACGATATCTTTTGGTCAAAAGCCTCGGAAAACCGGTCATCCCAAACTAACGTACAGGCTTCCGAACAAAACCCGCAAAGAGTAGAGCAAAATCGGCTGCATACGGAACAAAGTCGGCCGGGTGCCAAACAAAATCGACGGAGCGAGGAACAAACTACCATAAGCAATGTTCCTCCCGCCGGTGCGCATGACCCGAACACATCTTCCGAAGAAACTGTCGTAACATGTGATGGAGGTTTCGTTGTCGTACCGGTGAATTCTGCAAGATCACGTGAAATTCTTGGTGAAACCGGTACGGGCATGGAAGATATTTACTCCCGCCTGCCGGATGAATTTAACCATCTCGGGCAGCGCACCGCATTGATTGCCGGCGAGATTAATTATAACGCATCAACCGGCGGCTCTGTCGTTAATGGTGCTTCGGAGCTTAAATTTTATACTACTGATGTGTTCCGGTCCGAAACCGAAACGACCTCGGTGCCGGTAAGCGTAACTTCTCAGCAGCGGGTCAGGTTTTCGCCTGCTTCGAATCAGGTTATTTTCGAGGGCAATTGTCTCTGCATTATGCAGCGGGAAGACCCGAACTTCAACCAGACATATACCCTCTCGGCCCCGAAGCTTACTATAGACTTGCTCGAAGATGCGAACGGCCGGCCTTCCGAATCTGCCGCCAAAATTAAACATTTCACAGCCGAAGGCGGATTGGCCAGGCTCAGGAGCCTCAAGAAGGCGGGAAAGGAATTACTTAATGGTATTGAGCTGGAAGCCGTCAAATTCGACTATGACCCCGCTCAGGGATTGTTTATCGCGACCGGCCCCGGTGTCATCCAGGTTAATAATTCGAAAGTCACTGACACTGGAGCGGATAAATTTAGTTTACGCAAGCCGTGTTATGCCTTTTTGCGCGAGTTCGATACGTTGAAATATTTCTTCGAGAAAAATCAAATTATTGCTGATGCCCCTTCGCCGGGTCTGCTTATCGATTACTTCCCTGTCGTCGATGGTCAGGCTCAGTATGACCGACAGGCTACTTTCACTGCACCTCATGTACAGGCCAATCTTGCAGAAACACCTGAAGGTCATTTAAAACTTTCGACCTTCAGTACGACCGGCGGAATTGTTTATCGCGACGAGCAGGACAAAAATTTCGACGGTTCCAAATTATTCTACGATGCTGATAAGTCTCTCGTCACTGTCCGGGGCGACGAGTCCTTGCCGTGTCACTTCAACGGTGCTTCTGTTGATGCAATCGAATGGAACCTGAAAACCGACAGGTTCAAATTTGAAATCACCGCCCCTGGCGCATTATAAGCTTTGGTAAGGTGGGACTTGCTCCACCATTTGTCTTCTTATAGAGCTAAAAGACTGTTTAATATGTTACATTTTTTAAATTGCTGCTTTTGACGGTAGCCGCTGCGAGCTGGCCGGCAAAAACATAATTTCGGCCATCCCTTCGCATGGTCATTGATATAACGGTTGATGAAATCTTCGGTTTCACTTTTTGCTCTGTAACCTGTATTGTTTATATCTTGTGAATCCATGTCTCGGGTCTTTCACTTCTAATCTTAATGGTTTCTAAAATTTTTATATTTCATTTATATAGACGTTCATCCCGGCAGTTTATTGCCAAACTTTTTATAAAAATTTCTCAACACCCCGATAAGCCCGCAATAACCGCATTTTCAGTACTTCATAGAATATAGTCTGAAAGAAGTGCTTTAGTTAACTGGGAATAATGACAAGACCTGTTGATAATACCACGTAAATATAAGAAGTTAAGTGTGTGTTATACGCAAAGATTCTGCAAATCGTCTATACTTAATTTGCTCAACCGGTCTACAATTTTATCAGCCATTTTCAACTGCTTGGCGTCGTAAGAGTTTGTCACGGCGATAGTGTGCATTCCAGCTTCTTTAGCGGCCTCCAGCCCCCAGTGAGAATCTTCTATGACCACACTCTGCCGCCACTATCACCTCGAACAAATGGCGCAGATGCGCTTTTTCGAGTACCAATTCGACCTCTGCCGAAAGTGCTCCGGAACATATCGCCATAGGTACGCTATTTTGCTCAAGCATCTCTAAAAAATCGTGTACTCCCTCTATCATCTCACCTTCGGCTTGCGCTAATTGCTCGAATATCTCCTTTTTTTGTTCGATGAGGTCCTTGATTTGATGCGTGCCTGTTTTAAGCAGGCCGTGATTGATAAACGCCTCGTAACAATCGGCGTCGTTAAAGCCCAGATATTTCTTATAATAATCGTTTTTTGTTATTTGGGTACCATAGTGGGCCAGCACTTGGTTAATGGCGCGAAAATGTAATATTTCCGAATCTGTTATAACACCGTCGAAGTCAAATATAACCGCTCTAAGCATAGTTTATATTTCTTATCTCACTCAGCGGGAACTGGTCCAACCATAGCTTCGTATTCATTGAATGTTGATTTGTCACCCGTGCGAATCAGTTCCGCCAGTGCCGCAATCTTCGGCGCATTTTTAGTTATATACCTTCGTGCGACCATCGCCTTACGTTCTTTGATGGAAATTGTTTGTCCGTTTCCGGCCTGTCCGTTTTCAGCCACTGGAACCTGCATATCTACTTTGGTGCTGGCTTGGCCACAGAATAAATAACCGTTAATCAAATCAATTGCAATATCGACCAGCGCCCTGCCGTAGAGGTCCATATACTCGTTGCCCTGTTCTTTGATAAAGGCGACCGACTCTTTCATTTTCTCTGTCCCCTCGGCCAGTATTTCGAGCAGGTCCTTTACCTTTTCGTCATAATCCAGACCGGCAAGTTCGGTGATAAATTTCTCTGTTGTCCCGCTGCACACTCCGCGTACCGCCGCTATGACCTGCAGCTGGCTTGTTCCTTCGTAAATAGTCGTTATTCTTGCATCGCGCGCATACCTTTCGCACGGATAGTCCCGCATATACCCGCTGCCTCCGAGCACCTGGATTGAATCATAGGCTATTTTATTACAAACCTCGGAACAATAATACTTGCTCATCGGTGTAAGCATCGACGCGAACCTTTTATATTTTCTCGTATCGTTTTTAAGCTGTTTTGCCTGCGCCTTATCTTCCGGCGGATTCGTCTTAAGCCGTCTTTCAGACCCGATGTGTAAATCGACCACCCGTGATGTCTCATACAAAAGCGCCCGCGATGCCTCGATGGCAATCTTCATATCGATTAGCATGTCACGAACAGCCGGCAACTTTTCGATAGTCACTCCGAACTGCCTTCTCGTTGCCGCGTAATCACGTGCCACGCGGAAAGCCGCCTCGGCAATACCAAGCGACTGGCCTGCAATGCCGATACGCGCGCCGTTCATCAGGCTCATCACGTATGTAATTAGCCCCCGCTGACGTTCACCGATTAGCTTGGCCGGCGCATCGTTAAAAAACAGCTCGCACGTCGGACTGCCGTGTATACCCAGTTTATCTTCCAGCCTGCGCACCTTCACCCACGGCCCGCGCTCCACAAGATACAAACTCAATCCTCTTCCGTCTGATATATCATGCTCACTGCGAGCAAGCACCAGCAGAATCTCACCGCATCCGTTCGTTATGAACCTTTTGACCCCTTTTATAAACCAGTTACCCTCGGCATCCTGATATACTCTTGCCGGCTGTTCCTTATCAGAATCGTGCCCCGATACTTTTATTGCCTGTAAGTCCGACCCTGCATCCGGCTCAGTCAGTACCATAGCGCCTGTAACCTTGCCCGCTGCAAAGTCGGGCAGATACTGCTGTTTGATTTCTTCCGATGCAAAAGCATTGATTGTCTCGGCGATCCCCTGCAGGCCGAATATATTCATAAGCGCTGCATCCGCTCGCGAAACGATTTCTATTGCCATCGAGTAGACGGTATTCGGAAAATTCAACCCCCCGAACCGATGCGGCAGAGTAAATCCCATAACATCCGCCTGCCCGAGTTTTTCAAGCGCCTCTTTTATTCCCTCTGCGCGTGTCACTGAACCGTCTTCGTTAAGTGCATTACCTTGCCGGTCGACATCTTCTGCCCTTGGCGCTATGAATTCCCCACTCAACTCACCAAGCGAGTCCAGCACCATATCATAATTTTGTATGGCTTCATTGACGTTTACCGGAGCGCACTCGAATTCGCCTGCGAACCTGAAGCCTTCCTCACAAAGTTCGGCCGAAGTACTTAAGTCTGTATGTTTGAATAAAAACTGTATGTCATTATTATCACGATAAAAATTTGCCATTTTCGATTCTCGATTTCAGATACTTAAAATCCTTATTGGCTCTTTCTTAAAATCGCCCCAAAGATATTTGTAAGTTCAATAGCTTCT
>JASFVS010000149.1:0-7268 GCA_050049715.1 Phycisphaerales bacterium | reverse complement strand
AATCCAGTGGCTTTCCATGATTAAGGTTTTTGCCTGGCAGATGATTCACAGAAACAACATCAAGCGGGAAATAAAAAGACTGGAGCTTCGCATCGTTGAGCTGGGCCAGATTGTAAAAAGCGGATAGAACAAAGTTAATACAGCAAAACATAGCTATCAGGATAGCCATTGTGTTCGATGGAATCGAATCCTTGCTATTGAATCTTCAAGTATATATAATAACTACCCTTATACGTTACTGTAATTGATATCTTTTAAGTCGATTAAGAACTGAACACTATTATTTTATTAACCTGAAAAATTGGAGGTACTAATGGCTATAGCTGCTGCAAGACACATTTTAGTTGAAACTCAGGATGAGTGCGAAAACATTAAAAAACAGATTGAGGAAGGAGCCGATTTTGCAGAAATGGCCAAATCGCACTCCAAATGCCCTTCCGGAGAAAAGGGTGGAGCTTTAGGTGAGTTCTCTCCCGGCCAGATGGTCAAAGAGTTCGATGAGGTAGTATTCAGTGGAGACCTCGAAAAAATACACGGCCCCGTCCAGACACAGTTCGGTTATCATCTTATCGAGATTACCAGCAGAACTGAATAATAAGAGTTAGAAATAATTACTGCTGAGTGTTTTCTACTCGGCGGCGCTGAAAGAAATCCTGCAGTAATTTACTGCAATCTTCGGCCAAAACGCCGCTTGTGACCTCAAGGCGATGATTGAGCCTTTCATCCTGTACGATGTTGTATAGGCTTTTACACGCGCCCGTTTTTGGGTCATCGCAGCCATAGACAAGCCTGTCAAGACGTGCCAGCACAAGTGCCCCCGCACACATCGGGCACGACTCTAACGTCACGTATATTGTGCAGCCGTTCAGCCGCCAGCTTTCAAGTGCCGCGGCCGCCTGCGTAAGGGCGATAATTTCCGCATGTGCCGTTGGGTCATTCAGTTGCTCTCGCTGGTTATATGCCTTGCCAATTATCTGGTTTTTATAAACGATGACAGCACCTATGGGCACATCGCCATTTTCCTCGGCAATTTGCGCAGCCGCAATGGCGATTTTCATATATCGTTCATCCTCTTTATTACTTTCCATCGTTCAAATCGATTAAAATATCCTTTAATGGGAATCGTTTGTCAGTCTGGACAATGTAATGCAAATATACCCCGACTTGGCAGAGCTTGTCAAGGATTGACCGGAACCGCCGAAAGATAGTGCAAAGACTATCAGGAAATTAATACAAATCCAATGCAGCTTAGTATAATATATTAGATTAGACTTGCTGGAGAGGTGTTAAACTTGAATATATATATGACAGATAACAAGCAAAGACATATTTTATATTTATAATTATCGAGATTATTAGAAAACAAATCAAAACTTGTTGAAAAACAAGGTATCGAATCAGCAAAAATATGGGTGTTTATGAAGTTCAGCTTTGCAGGATAATGCAGGGTAAGACTTGTACTGTTGAAACGGCGGAAATTTTGCTTGAATATTTTAGATTAACAATCACCAATAAAAGGAAAAACATTAAAGGATAACTGAATATGAACATTATACATTTTACTTCTGTGATTAAAGTTTGGGAAAATAAGATTTGTGAAAAATACCCACTTAAAACCATTCTGGTAATTTGCATCATTGTTATTTTATACCAACTTAATGCAATACGGTCTGAGGTGTCCTTGACAAAACGGAAAGTTTCTTGGATAGAGTCTGACGTTTCCTCGATAGAGTCTGACGTTTCTTCGATACAGTGGGACATCTCATCAATACAGTCTGATTTGTCTCGATAAAACGTAGGCCGTAATTACAAAAAAGCAAAAGAAAAAACAAGGTGATATTATGAGAATCTTTAGAGCGATTTACGATTGGCTGAGAGAACGCAGAACAGCTATAAAGTATCGTTATCATTTGTTAGGTTGTTTTTACTTTATTTGTTGGTGGGTTGTATTTTTAGCTGTTCTGATATTGTTCACGGGGGGATGGTATGACGATTTTTTTAAGGAATGCAAAAATGGGTCTTTTTCTGGATTTACCATGATGTGGGTAGTTTTTTCTGGAATAGTGTCATTTAGTCATACTCGTGATAAAATTACAGAAAATCGGAAAAGGTAAGATTATGAGAGTTTATAAACCTATGTACAAAGACAGCCGTAGGATGGGCTTTAGCCCATCTATAGTTATTATTCACCGGCTAAAATTCCATCAAAATCCTTTTGCAAATCTTTCCATTCATAAGGTTTTTCTAACATAAAAGGCATTATGAAGCCTCATTTTTGGATAGTCGAGAAGTTGAACATTAGACCACATTTGAGCATTCGTTTGTTTCGTATCTACTGCTCACCTGCTCTACTGTTCAAATGCTCTATTTTTTGCCTATGGCAAAAAATACCCCCAAGGGGAGTCGAACCCCTGTCTCCAGGATGAGAACCTGATATCCTAGGCCACTAGACGATGGGGGCAAATTATATATTCGAAATAAAAAACTAATTTAAAACTTATGCTGAGTAACGAAAAATGATTCCAATATTCAAATCTTAAAAGTTATTTTTTAGCCATTTGAATTTTGGTCATTCGATATTGTTTCGTATTTCAGATTTCGTATTTCGAATTTCCCTGGTTTGAAACTTTTTGTTTCAAACCGGGCAATAGCGGCGGTTGGATTCGAACCAACGACCCTGGGCTTATGAATCCCATGCTCTAACCAACTGAGCTACGCCGCCGAAGTTTCTGTAATTTACATAAAACATTGCTCTATTGCAAGCAAATTCACATTATTTGAAATTCCTGATTTTCTCGAGAATTTCCCGCCCACCGGCGTCCAGCATTTCTTGTGCGAGTTCCTCGGCACACGTTTTGGCTTCATCGATGCGACCGGCCCTGGAGCGCTTTATATATTGCTTTCCCTCAACATCTGAAATCATTGCATCGATGGTTATAGTTTCGCCGCTGATTTGACAGTACGCCCCGAGCGGTATACTGCATCCGCCATGCATCGCCGTAAGTATGTTTCTTTCTGTCTCTGCCGTAATTCGGGAGTGTTTGTCGTCGAGTTGTGATACGAGTTCTGCAAGCTCGCTGTCATCGGTACGAATCTGTACTGCCAGTGCACCTTGTGCCGGCGCAGGCAGAAATTCCTCTGGAGGTAGAATTGCAGAGATTTTGTCGGCCAGACCCAACCGGTTTAAACCTGCACATGCGACAATTGCTGCATTGACTTTGCCCTGAGTAACTTTTGAGACCCTTGTTTCAACGTTTCCCCGCAAAGGGACACATTTCAAGTCGTCTCTTAATCTGTGTAATTGCGAAATGCGTCGAAGGCTCGATGTCCCCACAGTCGCACCGGCCGGCAGGGTGGCTATAGAATCTGCCTGACCCGAGGTTATCAACGCGTCCGCTACGGATTCCCTTTTTGGCACTGCGGCAATTTTGAGCCCTTCTGTATAGGCCGTGGGCAGGTCCTTAAAACTGTGAACTGCTAAATCTGCTCTGCCATCAAGGACCGCTTTCTCAACTTCGGAAGTGAAAAAGCCTTTGGAATCTGTTTTATAAAGAAAATCTGATTTATCGCTGTCACCTTTAGTTGATATTTTCACTATGGAAATACCAATGCTACTGACAAGCTTCTCGAGTAAGTCACGGATATAATTGGATTGTATCATGGCCAGCTTACTGCCCCGGCTGGCTATCTTAAGAGGTCTCATATTCAGACTCCGGAAACTCGTATTTACTGTTCGTTGAGATTATTTACACGATAAACACGGCGGATTCAAGCATTTCTAAAAAACACGACTTATTAAAAGTACAGGTTTAGCGCTTGTTGGGAAAGGCAGAAACTGGTTTGCAACTATGAACATAATTCAATATAATCGGTACAAATTAATTAATCTGGTGTTTTTTATCAGTTCCGGGAGTAATTACTGAACCCGAAACAGTTCAATATACTCAGAGGGTATATTACATTTGTGAAGTAATGAGCAATCACATGCCCACTATTGAGCGGAAGATTCTGGCTGTTCTTCAAAAGGGATTGCCGAAAAGTCAAAGGCCGTTTCATGACATGGCTGATGAAATAGGTATAGATACCACACAGTTGCTTGCGGTATTGAAAGACTGGCGGCAGCAGGGCAAGCTTCGAAGAATAGGTGCAATAGTTAATCATTTCAAAGTGGGCTTTGGTGCAGGAGCAATGGTGGTCTGGCAGGTGGAGCCTGAACGAACTGAGAAAATAGGCGAAATGTTGGCTGGTTTCGAGCAGGTTAGTCACGCCTATGAGCGGCATACGAACGAAAACTGGCCCTATAATTTATACACTATGGTTCACGGTAAAAATGAGCAGGATGTTCAGGAAACAGTTCACCGAATGAGCGAGGCTTGTGGTATTTCAGACTACCGTGTACTGATAACTGAAAAAGAGCTAAAAAAGGTAGCGCCAACATATATTAAGTAATTAATTTTTTAGAGGCACAAATGTTAGGTCTCCCAATCACGGAAATAGTCCTTTTGATTTTTATAATGGCGTCTTATCTGGCGGCGGCGATGGTTGGCGTTCTTCAGTTGCTCACCGCCGGCGAGAGATACAAGCCTCTTCTTCTGCCTTTTGTATCGCTGGCTCTGATTTTAGAAGTTGTCATATTGATATTCAGGGCTGTTACGATAAAGGCCGTACCGTTGACGGGACTGTTTGAATTTATGATTGTTCTTACTATCGTATTTGGCCTTGTGTACCTCTACCTCAGTACCACCATCCGGCAGGTATGGTTCGCTTCGGTCATGGTTTGGATAATCTTCGCGATGGTTCTCGTGACGGTAATTATTGCCGAGCCTGCCTCGAAGATGCATGAGGTGGCTACAACCCCATGGGCAATCGCCCACGGTGCTACGATGTTACTTGGTGCGGCGTCAATTATGTTTGCCGCAACAAGTGCCTTTCTTTATCTGCTTGGAAGCTACAGGCTCAAACGAAAACAAATAATACAGGTGCTTGGCAGAGTGCCCAATATTGAAAAGCTTGAACGTATGATTCTTGTTGGTGGGGGAGTGGGCTTTGTACTCATAGCGTTAGGAATAATCAGCGGTATAGGTCTTGTTTTAGCAATGAAAACGAGCATCCTCGAATGGCTGTCTGATATAAAAGTCATAAGTATCCTTACAGCCTGGATTTTGCTTGGAGTGGAACTGGGTTTAGGCCGCTTTTCTTTAATAAAGGGTAAAGTCAAAGCATATATTACGATGATTGTATTTGTATTGATTTTGTTTGCCATTGTAGGGGTGACTATTTTAGGTATAACCCGGCATGACTTTGCGCTTTAGCGTCACCACATTGCTCAGAATATAGGATACATAAATGAAAATTACTGTTTTAGGGCTGAATTATAAAAGTGCTCCGATAGAAGTCCGCGAAAAATTAATGTTCGATTCGGACAAAACTGTCACCGCGCTGAAACAGCTCAAAAACAGATTTCCCGATGCGGAATTTGTACTGCTTTCGACATGCAACCGCGTTGAATTATATTCTGCTCACAAACTTTCGCAGGATATCCCTTCGGATGACCTGGCCGAATTCTTATCTCAGTTCCAGCATGTTCCATTAGGGGAATTCCAGGAATTTTTATATACTTACGACAATGAGCAGGCGGTCAGACATTTACTAATGGTTGCATCGAGCCTTGACAGCATGGTGGTGGGTGAGCCGCAGATAATAAGTCAGGTTAAAGAAAGTTACAGACTTGCTTGTTCGGCCAAAAGCACGGGAAAGATTTTAAATCGCCTGTTTCACTGCGCCTTTGCTGCGAGCAAAAATATATATTCGACCACCTCAATTTCGTATGGGCGTGTCAGCGTTGCCAGCGTGGCCGTCGAGCTTGCTATGCAGCTTTTTGCCGACATCTCGTCGTCTAATGTGATTGTAATTGGTGCCGGTGAAATGGGAGAATTACTGGTACAGCATCTTCTCCAGGCCGGTTGTAAAAACATAACAATTATTAACAGGTCATACGAGCACGGTCTTAATATGGCAAAAAGATACAACGTCACGGCCGGAAAATGGCAAGAGCTTCAAAACCAGTTGACCGATGCTAACATCATAATAGCTTCAGCGACGACGAAAGATTATCTCTTTAAGAAAGATTCGTTGAAGGAAATTATTGACGCCCGGCGGGCGGGTACTCTGTTAATTATCGATATTGCGGTGCCGCGAAACTTTGAGCCGTCGATAAACGAGATTGATGATGTATATCTTTACAGTATTGACGATCTCTCCGATGTTGTAGAACGCAACAGAAAAGCTCGCGAGCAGGACATCGACAAGGGCATGCAAATTGTACATGAAAATGTTATCGATTTTATGGACTGGCTCGGAGTCAGGGACATAGGCCCGATGATAGGCCAAATGAAAGAGCAGTTTGCCCTGATTGCGCAAAATGAGCTTGAGCGTTTCTTTGTCGGGGTAAGAAAAGAGGCTTTTTGCAGGGAAGTTCTGGAAGCAATGGTGCATCGCCTCGTCAATAAAATGTTACACTGCGTAATTAAAAATGTGGACGTAATAGCCAAAAATAACGGCCCGGCCGAGGCTGCCAAGTTTGTCGGTAACATCGCACGCCAGGCCGAAGAAATAACATCCGAGCTAACCGGTAAGGGGGACAGGCAGCCGTGACGCAATCCGCGGGGTCAAATCAAATTCTAAGGCTTTTATTCTGGGAAACTACGATAAAGTGCAATTTGACCTGCGCTCATTGCCGTCGTTTGGAAACTGATGAAACAGCCGCGAAAGACCTGTCAACTCAGCAGGCCAAAAATCTGATTGAGCAATTGGCTGAGTTAGGTGGCAAACAGCCCCTGATGCCCGTCTTGGTATTCTCAGGCGGTGAGCCGCTCTGTCGTGACGATTTATTTGAATTGATTAATCACGCTAAATCGGCTCAGATTATATCCGCACTGGCGACTAATGGAACATTGATAGATAAAGCTGTGGCTGAACAAATACACAATAGCGGTATAGCGAGAGTCGCTGTAAGTTTGGATGGAGCAACTGCCGAAGTCCACGACAAGTTACGTCAGTTGGAGGGTTCTTTTGAAAAAGCGATGCAAGGCATCGAATATCTTCGGCAAAAGCAAGTGCCTTTTCAGATAAATATCACCTTGACTAAGCACAATGCCGGACAATTAAACGATATTTACGAACTCGCAAAATCGGTAGGTGCGGTTGCAGTTCATATCTTTATGCTGGTTCCGGTTGGATGTGGACAGGTTCTGGCCGAAACTGATATG
>JASFVS010000148.1:0-7279 GCA_050049715.1 Phycisphaerales bacterium | reverse complement strand
AAAGATTATATCTACGTGTATAGCAAAAATACAATAGATGAAATGGAATACAGAATCCTACAGTCGGATGTTTACCTCTGCTTTGCACTTGGGGCACAAGATTCTCATAAAATCGCTCGTGCTGACTTCTTTTTCATCTTTTGTCTGCACCTGAACATCCTGTGTCTCTGTAAGCAACTCACCACTTTTAGCAATCAACAAGGAAGGATTCGTGTAAGCTAACGGCCCGAGTTTTTCGTAAAGCCAGATAAGATGCTTTTTAGCGCCTATTAATGCACCGCACTTTTCACACATTTGAAGCTCAAATTCGTGAGTTTCAATGGTATCTTCCCTGTTCAGAGTAGCTAAATCCCATTCATTCGAAAGTTTTATACCTGTTTCAGTGGTGCAGTTTGCTTCACAGTTACCACAAAAGATGCAAGTGTCGTATCGGTGGGTGATTCGTCTTACCGGAGGGTCAGCTTCAAGATCATCCTCCTGACTCAGACAATTCGGAGTAGGACAAACATTCACACAGGCCCCGCAACCAATGCAAGATTCAAGATCAAATTCAACTTTACCCCTGTATCTTTCCGGAACTATACACGGTTTGGCTGGAAAACGAGTTGTGAAACGTGGTGAAAAGACCGCGATAACAGCTTCTTTCAATTCTCTTAACTTTGGGTAACGCAATTTTCAACTCCCCGGTTATTAATAACCGACTATCTATTTATAAAGTACATAAATATTTTATTGATTGTTGATTTCCTCTGCATATTTGTCAACGACGCTGTTTTCCCACAAGTCCACGCCGGAAGCATACGAACCTTTGGCGATTGCGTGCGCTGCGGTAGGTGAGGTTATCAATATGAAAACAGCGCAGATTATTGCTTTAGCGCCAATGGCACCGGAACCGCTCGCGATGGCAACACCAACTAAAAGTAAAATAGTACCAAGCGTTACGCATTTTGTTGAAGCCTGCAGACGGTTGTAAACATCAGGAAAACGAACCAGACCAATACAACCGAAAATATCAAACAAAATTCCAATTATTATTAGTATGTATCCAATAATATCAGTCATCGAAACTTCTGCCCTCCAAAAACTTTGCCAATGCTATGGTCCCTATAAAACTAAGCAGCGCCCACGCGAGAGCAATATTGAGATAAAAATCTTTTTTTGTGGCCACTCCAAGAATGGCACAAAAACTCACTACGACAATACCCAAAATATCAATGGCCACAGTTCTGTCCGGAGCAGTTGGGCCGCGGCCTATCCTGTATAAACACAAGAAACAGCATATGCATAAACCAACGTAAAATAACTGTATCATAACTACCTCTTTCTATTCGAAAATCTTCTTCAGAAACCACTCAAATCTTCGAGCTATGAATTCAGTCGCCTGTTCTATGTCATCAGATTTAACGTTAATCCAGTGGATATATAAAAAGCCATCATCTGTCAAATCCACAGTTAAAGTACCGGGCGTCAAAGTAATAGAATTAGCCAACGCAGTAATCCCGGAGTCCGTTTTTAGATTTGTTTTAATTTTAACGATTCCAGGTTTTATCGGCATCTTAGGATGCAAAGCACGATAAACAACATCCAGATTTGCCTTCATAACGTAATAGAAAAATACCGGTATATAAACCAGGAACCAAAATATTCTTATCGGCGAAATAAAAACATGGTGTTCTTTAGGTAGTATTTCGTGGAACATAACCGATACGATTATGGAAGCTATAAAGCCAGCAATCACAACCTGTAAATCGATTTTGCCGTCAACAAAAGGCCATGTCAGTAAAATCCAAACAATAAACGCTAAAACGAAATAAATTATACGCCTCATATGATAAGACCCTTATTGTAACATTCCCTTTACATCAGCAGAGTATTTTAATCCATTCGTCAATACTTCGACAGCAGGCTCGAGAATACTCTGCCTTAAGCTAGGCAGCAGTAAAAGCAATCCCATAAGCACACATAAACAGGCCAGAAAAATCATAGACACAAGCATAGAACCCTTGTGCTCCTTTATCTGCCTGAGATTTTCCGGCAACTCGCCCAGGAAAGCGTATCTCTGAACTTTTAAAAACGATATTAATGTAACTAAGCTGACAAGAACCGTTACCGCCGCCAAACCATAGAAACCTGCCCCAACGGCAACTCCAACAAGTAAAAGTTTACTCCAGAAACCATTAAAAGGAGGTATACCGGCAATCGAAGCCGAGGCGATAGCACAAACAGTACGAGTAGCCGGCATCGTTTCAGAAAGTCCACCAAGCTGCTTGAGCTGTCTTGTTCCTGTTGACATTTCCACCGAGCCACTCGTCAGGAACAACAGTGATTTAAATACGGCGTGGTTAACAAGATGAAAAAGACCACCCAGTATCGCCAGAGAAGCCCATGCAACATTACGGCCCCGAGCAAGAATAAGAGCACCCAGGCCAATTCCCATAACAACATAACCCATCTGGGAGATACTATGGTATGCAAGAAGGCGTTTCAAATCCCACTGCCCAACGGCCAAAAAGACACCCACAACCATGCTTAAAACTCCAAGAGCAATTAGCGTCCAGCCTATAGTAATAGAAACACCAAAAATATTGAAAACGACACGACAAAGTGCATATACACCAAGAGCCTTTATTAATACCCCCGAAAGCATTGCCGAAATTGGCGCCGGAGCTGATGGGTGCGCATCGGGCAACCATGCATGGAACGGCACAAGGGCAGCTTTCAGGCCAAAACCAACAATAAATAATGCTAAAGCAAAAGTAAGGCCCGCATTTAGGCCTGAATTACTGATTGCTTGTGAAATGTAAGTCATATTAAGTGTGCCGGTATTGCCATATACAAGAGCTACTCCGAACAGGATAAATATTGAAGCTATGCTGCCAAGAACCATATATTTAAAGGATGCTTCAAGCTCTTCGTGCTCACAACCAAAACCGACGAGTGCATAAGAGGCGAGGGAAGCAATTTCAAGAAATACGAAGAGATTGAAGATGTCTCCCGACAATACCACACCATTCATACCCGCAATCATCAGCAAAAATAAGCTCAGGTATTTTGCCTTGGCGGTGTATTGCTCCATATACCTGACACTAAAGAGCATTGCGGCTGCACTCACAACACTAATAGCTAAAAGCAAAAGAGAACTCAGGCCATCGAGAACAAGATTAATACCAAGTGGAATCGACCACTTACCCACTTCATAAGCACCAGACTTACCAATTGAACCAATGGCCAGCACAAGCAACAAAACTGTTGTCAGATTGGCTATGAAAGTTGCAGCAACTTTACCTTTCCTACCGAAAATCGGAAGCAAAAACGCCATTACTAAAGGAATAGCAATGAAAAGGGGCAACGGTATGCTCATCCTTTTAGTCTCCTTATTTGAGTGATGTCAAAGGTGCCGTATTTTTCATAAGTTCTAATGCATATTGAAATCATAAGGGCCAAAGAACCCAAACTAATTACGATTGATGTCAGTACAAGGGCCTGCGGTAACGGGTCAACAGAGTTTCTTATGAAACTCGCCATAACTTCACCAGTTTCTCGATTGAGACATGTGTTGTCAATTATTGGTGCTATCCCGCCGGAACGGAATCCAAGCATAATCAGAAAAAGATTGACGGCATATTCCATAACCATAATGCCTATTACAATCTTGACCATATTCTTCTTAACAACCGCACAATACAGGCCAAGCATAAACAGTAAAAAGCACAGTGCATAAGGCATTATTTTTACTCCCTATCTACTAACTGATGTATCACGTCTGAAGGTAGAAAACAGAAAAATCACAAGAAATAAAGATGCGCCTACCTTCAGTCCAATAGCTATATTCGACAACGGTATCGTACCGGCACTTACGAGACGTAAAGGCTCACCCGATAAATACCCTTCCTGATACAGAAAATTGACAAAGAAAGTCCCGCCGAAGACAAACCCCAAAACCGCTATCATAGCAAAAAATAAAGCGCCCAAACAATCAAGCTTAGAATCAAGTGCCAGAGGCAGGTCTTTCTGCACGAATTCTCTTCCAAAAGCCAGCATAAGTAGCACGTAGGAAGAGGCTAAAATCACTCCGCCGGCAAATCCACCACCCGGAGTAATATGTCCGAAAAGAACAATATAAATGCCGAACAGGAAAATCAGCACCTTAACCCAACTGCTGATAGTTTTAACAATTATCGTCATACCTTTCATAAATCCGGTTCCTCCAGCAGTTTCTTTGCTTTCTTTCTCAATATAACAGTTGCGCCTATAATCGAAGTAAACAGCACTGTCGTCTCACCCAGTGTGTCATAGGCACGATAGTCTAAAATGACCGAAGCCACAATATTTGACGCTCCTGTACTTTCAAGACCTTCTTTAATATAGGTTCTTGAAGCGGCTTCGGGAGTCTCAGCAAAAATTGCATTTCCGAAATCAGGTAACGTCTCGAAAATCCCGATACCGGCCAAGAAAATCACGAAGATAATCACTACCGAAACAACCGTTCCGAAAAATTCCTTATCGCCACTGATAAAAGTCAGGTCGCGAGAAATCGTGGCACGAATAAGTATAATTAAACCCAAAACTTCCACTACAATTTGAGTTATCGCGATATCCGGCGCACGCAAAAACAGGAACATCAGAGAGGCACCGAAGCCAATGGCACCAATACAGATTATAGCACTTAACAGGTTCTTGGTTTCTATCGCAATAACAGCAGCGATTATCATAAATAGCAATAAAACGTAGAATATGGCCATAAGAACCTCACCGAATCTCACAAATTAAAAATATAATTACCAACAATCCTAAAACCACCCATGTCAAATACATGGATAACACGCCGGAATGGAGCCACTTGAGAAAACCTGTCACAGATAAACCAAACCTTCCGCCCTGATTGTACAAATCAAAATACCCCTTTTCCTGGCCGTTGTAAAGTTGTTTCAGACCACCCATTCGTGAAACGGTTTTGTAGAAATGCGTTCCTGGTATTATCATATCATCATTGTTCTGTATCTCACCACAAGTCCAGGTTGGTACTTCTCTGATATTCATTGATAACTTAGCAATCAACCAAATAAGCACACCAATACCAATACCAATTATTAACAGAACCGTAGCCAAGATGGAATGCCAGGAACCGAAGATAGCAGTCTCAGGCGTACCTAAAGCAGGATAAATAAAATATTTAAGTGGTAAGCTGTAAAAGACTCCGAAGAGCACACATAACGAAGCAAGAATTATCATCGGAACAGTCATTAATGGAGATACCTCTTTTACATCTTTTAATCTGTCCGGCAAACGGGAAAGGAATATCGAGTGTATGATTTTTACAAAAGAGGCAAGAGTAAGAGCACTTCCAAACATCGCTGCAGCCAACCAAACAGGCCACAAACCTGCCGTCCAGCCAGCCTGCTCTGTACCCATTTGGATTACTCCCTGATAAACCATCCACTTTGAAACAAATCCGTTAAAAGGAGGTACTCCGGAAATACTTAAAGCAGCAATCAAACAAGTAATGAATGTTATTGACATCTTTTTACCCAGTCCGCCAAGTCTATCCAATTCAGCAGTACCAGCAGCATGTTCCACAGACCCTCCACATAAAAATAAGCAGCATTTATATATTGCGTGATTCAGCATGTGGAAAACACCGCCGGCGATGCCAACAGGCGTCATTGTCGCTATCCCAAGAACCATATAACCAACCTGGCTAATGGCGTGGTAGGACAATAGTCTTTTGAGATTGTGCTGAACCATTGCAACCATCACGGCAATAATAATCGTAGCTGCACCGACAATCGCCAGAACAGTGCTTAAAAGTACAGATTTAATAAACATTTCCTTAACTATTATTACCAACAGGTAAATACCAAGGAGCTTATCAATTGCAGCAGGTAAAAGCGCCATAACCGAAGCCGAGGCATACTCCCCGCTGGTTGGCAGCCATGTATGCAGAGGCATTGCACCCGCTTTGGTAACGGCGGCTGTCATAAGCAGCAGGAAAGCTATAATTGGCAAAGCAGAATCCGTTGCCAGACTAATTTCCGATATATTGAAAGTCCAACCTGAAAGTGCCCATACCATAAATACACCGAGCAAAAAAGCTGCGTCAGATGCGCCTATCATTGCGAAACTCTTTGTGGCCGCGAAATTGGAATTTTTGCCTCCTGTGGTGATTAGGATATACAGTGAAACGGTTACAATCTCCCAGAATATCAGCAAAAATAACAAATTGTCGGAAAGCAGTATCCCGGCTGAGCCTCCTATTGTAAGAAGGATAGCACCATAATATTCATTGGCTCGCTTCATAGCCGAACCAACTGATTTCAGAGAATATAATGTTATCAGCAAGCCAAAACCCATTGCGAACATTAGAATAAATGCTCCTAATGGTTTTGCGCTTAATAATAGACTCAATTCCAGGCCTTCCAACTGCAGTATAGACCAGGTATAGTCAGACGCACCACTAACAAATATCATGATGCCAAGGATAAAGGTAATAATTGAGATAATCAGCGTCAAAGCCCTTGATACAGATTTGAGCTTGTTCGGCAGAAAAAGCAGGATAAAACCTACAATCATTGGCAAAAAGACAGTTGCACAGAGAATGTTCATCCGTTCTTCCAATTTAGAAATCCTCCAGATTAAATTCAGGTGCGCCGATTTCTTTTTTAATTCGTGCAGTTTTCTCACGAGACAATTTCAATAACGCCTCATAATCAAGCACGACATTTTTTTGCCCATCGACAACAGCCAGCCTTTCGGTACAGCTATAGCAAGGGTCAACCGATGCAAGTGTCAGAGTAACATCGGCAATATGCTCACCAATACACGAGGCCTTAAACGAAGGGACATTGACATAACTCGGTGCTCTAATCTTGTGACGAATGGGCCTGTTGCCACCGTCGCTTCGCACATAATGAAAAGTTTCACCTCTCGGAGCTTCTGCATGACCACATCCCTCGCCCGGCGGTATTTCTTTAACCTCCACTGCAACAGGACCATCGGGAAGCTTGTTGCAAGCCTGCTTTGTCATCTTAATGGCTTCTATAACCTCGATAAGTCGCACAACCGCCTTTGCAAAAACATCACCTTCCGGCTGTGTAATCACATTCCAGTCCAAATCATCGTAAGCAGCATAAGGGTCGTCGCGTCTTACGTCGATAGCAATACCACTGCCCCTGGCGGTCGGCCCTGTAACAGCATAATCAACAGCATCCTTGTAGCTTAGTGTTCCCACCCCTTTGAGCCGGGCGTGTATAACAGGGTCATCAAGTACCGCTTTAATGAG